>NZ_JBFAZD010000025.1:0-130758 GCF_040681655.1 Streptomyces sp. NPDC051662 | reverse complement strand
GCGTACGCGCATCAGGACCTGCCCTTCGAGCGGCTGGTCGAGGAGCTCAACCCCGAACGGTCCCTCGCCCGCCACCCCCTCTTCCAGACCATGCTGGCCTCCGCCGACGGCGGGACCCGGGACGAGAGCGGGCTGCCCGGACTGACCGCGCGACCGGTCCAGGTCGGTACCAGCACCGCCCAGTTCGACCTGTACTTCACCATCCAGGAACGGCGCGGCACCGAAGACGCGAGCCCCCAGGGCATCGGCTGCTCCCTGGAGTTCGCCACCGACCTGTACGACCCGGCCACCGCGCGGTCCTTGGCCGACCGCCTGCTGCGACTGCTGGCGGCGGCGACGGAAGCCCCCGGTACCGCGGTCGGGGACTTCGATCTGCTGGATCCGGCCGAACGCCGACAGGCCCTGTCCGGCTGGAACGACACCGCGACGGCTCTCCCCGCCGCCTCGCCGGCCGAGCTGTTCGAACAGCAGGCCGCGCGGACTCCCGACGCGGTCGCGGTCGAGCACCAGGGCCGGACCCTCACCTATCGCGAGCTCAACTCCGCCGCCAACCGGCTGGCCCACCATCTCATCGACCGGGGCTGCGGCCCCGAACGGTACGTGGCCCTCGCCCTGCCTCGCACCGAGCGGCTGGTCGTGGCCATGCTCGCCGTACTCAAGACCGGCGCGGCCTACCTCCCGGTCGATCTCGGCTTCCCGTCCGACCGGATCGCGCTGATGCTCGGAGAGACATCCCCCGCTCTGCTGCTGACCGAGGCCGGCGCGGCCGACGCGCTCCCGCGGCCGTACTCGGACCGGATCTTACGGCTGGACGCGGCGGCCACCCGGGCGGCGGTCGGTGAGCGGGCCGACCACAACCCGACGGACGCCGACCGCACAGCACCCGCGCACCCCGCCCACCCGGCGTACGTCATCTACACCTCCGGTTCGACGGGCCGGCCCAAGGGCGTCGTCGTGCCACGCGGTGGCCTGGTCAACTTCCTCCAGGACATGGGCCGGCGGGTCGGTCTGACCCCGGACGACCGGCTGCTCGCGGTGACCACCGCCGGATTCGACATCGCGGCTCTGGAGATCCTCGGCCCGCTGCTGAACGGCGCCACCCTCGTGCTGGCCGACGGCGACACTGTCCGTGACCCGATGGCCCTGCGCGCGCTCCTCACCCGCCGGAACGTCAGCGTCATGCAGGCCACCCCCAGCATGTGGCACGCGCTCATCGGCGACGACGGCGCCGCCGACCTGCGGGGCGTACGCGTACTGACCGGTGGTGAGCCGCTGCCGGCGGACCTGGCCCGCACACTGCGCCGGCACGCCGCCTCCGTGGTCAACCTGTACGGACCGACCGAGACCACCGTCTGGTCCACCGCGGCCGCCGTCGACGAGCGCGGCGAACTCTCCCCGGACATCGGCACCCCGATCGCCAACACCCGTACCTATGTCCTCGACCGTGCCCTGCGGCCGGTGCCCCCCCATGTCGCGGGCGAACTGTACATCGCCGGGGCGGGCGTCGTCCGCGGTTACCTCGCCAGGCACGCCCTCACGGCGGAACGGTTCGTCGCCGACCCCTACGGCGACCTGCACGGCCACGCGGGGGCCCGGATGTACCGAACCGGCGACCTGGCGTGCTGGACCGCCGAGGGGCGGCTCCGCTTCGTCGCACGCGCCGACGACCAGGTCAAACTGCGCGGCTTCCGGATCGAGCTGGGCGAGATCGAGACCGTGCTCGGCGGCCACCCGGACGTCCGGACGGCCGCCGCCGCGGTCCGCGAGGACCACCCCGGCGACAGGCGCCTGGTGGCCTATGTCGTACCGGCGGACGGACGGGTCCCTCAGCCCGCCCGGCTCCGCGAGCACGCCGCCACCACCCTTCCCGACTACATGGTCCCCTCGGTGTTCGTGACGCTGGAGGCACTGCCGCTCACACCGAACGGCAAGCTCGACCGCAAGGCACTGCCCGCGCCCGCTCACGGGGATACGGACAGCGACGGAAGGGCCCCGCGCTCCCCGCGCGAGGAAATCCTCTGCACGCTCATCGCCGAGGTGCTGGGCGTGCCGGATGTCACGATCGACGACGACTTCTTCGCCCTCGGCGGTCACTCCCTGCTCGCCACCCGCCTCGTCAGCCGCGTCCGGGCCACCCTCGGAGCCGAACTGCCGTTGCGCGCACTGTTCGAGGCACCCACCGTCGCCCGGCTCGCCCCCCGGCTGGACGCCGCGGACCGTGCCCGGCAGGCGGTGACGGCCGGGTCCCGGCCCGACAGGCTGCCCCTGTCGTACGCACAGGAGCGCCTGTGGTTCCTCAACCGCTACGAAGGGCCCTCCGCGACCTACAACATGCCGCTCGCGCTGCGCCTCACCGGCCGGCTGGACGAGCAGGCGCTCCGGGCGGCGCTGGCCGACCTCGTCGACCGGCACGAGCCGCTGCGCACGGTCTTCGCCGAGGACGAGCACGGCCCGTACCAGATCGTGCGGGACGCCGTGTCCCTCGAACCCGAGACCGTGGCCGTCCTTCCCGGGGAACTGGCCGAGCGGCTCGCCGCGGCCGCGCGCCACGGGTTCGATCTGTCCGCCGAACCCCCCGTCCGCGCATGGCTGTTCCAGCTCCCCGAGCGGGACGACCCGGCGGAGCGCGAGCGGGTGCTCCTGGTGCTGGTGCACCACATCGCGGCGGACGGCTGGTCCCTCCCCGTGCTCTCCCGGGACCTCAATCTCGCCTATACCGCCCGCTGCGCCGGCCGGCGGCCCGACTGGCGGCCCCTGCCCGTCGGGTATGCCGACTACGCGCTGTGGCAGCGGCGGGTCCTCGGCGCCGCCGACAGCGCCGACACGTCCATCGGCAGACAGCTCGATCACTGGCGGACCGCCCTGGACGGCCTCCCCGAGGAGATCACCCTCCCCACGGACCGGCCTCGGCCCGCCACCCCCACGCACCGCGGCGACAGGATCGACTTCCGGATCCCCGCCGCCCTCCACGCCGAGTTGGCGCGGCTGGCCCGCGAGAACCACTGCAGCCTCTTCATGGTCCTTCAGGCCTCCGTCGCCACGCTGCTCTCCCGCCTCGGCGCGGGCACCGACATCCCGCTGGGCAGCCCCGTCGCGGGCCGCGACGACGAGGCCGTCGAGGACCTGGTCGGCTGCTTCGTCAACACGCTCGTCCTGCGGACCGACCTGTCGGGCGACCCCACGTTCGCCGAACTGCTGGCGCGGATTCGTGAGACCGACCTCGCCGCGTACGCCCACCAGGACGTGCCCTTCGAGCGGCTGGTCGAGGAGCTCAACCCGGAGCGCTCCCCGTCGCGTCAGCCACTGTTCCAGGTCCTGCTGGTGCTCAACCACGCCGAACGGGACGGTGGCGTGCGCCCGCTGCCAGGCGTCACCGCCGACGCCCAGCGGGTGGACACCGGTGTGGCCCGGTTCGACCTGCTGCTGTCCTTCACCGAGCGGCGTGACCAGGACGGCGTCCCCGCCGGAATGGAAGCGGCGCTGGAGTTCAGCACCGACCTGTTCGACCGTGCCACCGCCGACGAGATGACCGGCCGCCTCACGCGTCTGATGAGGACCGTGGCAGCCGGACAGGACCAGTCGGTGCACGCCATCGACGTACTCGGGTCCGACGAACGCCGACTGGTGCTCGAAAGCTGGAACGACACCGCCCGCGAGGTGCCCGCCGTCACCCTGCCCGGCCTCTTCGAGCGGCAGGCGGCCCTCGCACCCGACGCACCCGCCGTCGTGGGAACGGACGCCACGCTGACGTACCGGGAACTCAACACCCGGGCAAACCGGCTGGCGCGCCATCTGATCAGCCGTGGGGCGGGCCCCGAACGGTGCGTCGCCCTCCGGATGCCCCGCTCCGAACGGTGGATCGTCGCGCTGCTCGCGATCCTCAAGGCCGGCGCGGCATGGCTGCCCATCGCCCCCGAACAGCCCTCCGAACGCACCGAGTTCATGCTGGCCGACAGTCGCCCGGCCCTGGTGCTCAGGGGGGACGAGCCGGAACTGGCCGATGACTTCGGCCGATCCCCGCGGCCGGCGGACGACGACGTCACCGACGCCGAACGTTCCGCACCGCTGCTGCCGGGCCACCCGGCGTACATCATGTACACCTCGGGCTCGACCGGCCGCCCCAAGGCCGTCGTCATGCCGTCCCAAGCCCTGGTGAACCTGTTGAACTGGCATGACACCGTCCTGCCCGGCGGCAGCGGCACCGTCACCGCGCAGTTCACCGCGATCAGCTTCG
This sequence comes from Streptomyces sp. NPDC051662, assembly GCF_040681655.1. Classification (NCBI taxonomy): domain Bacteria; kingdom Bacillati; phylum Actinomycetota; class Actinomycetes; order Kitasatosporales; family Streptomycetaceae; genus Streptomyces; species Streptomyces sp. NPDC051662. The sequence continues at coordinate 126,524 of NZ_JBFAZD010000025.1, read as the reverse complement.
ACGTGTCCGCGCAGGAGATCCTCTCCACGCTGCTGTACGGCGGGACTCTCGCCCTGTGCCCGGAGGACGTACGCCGCGACCCCGACGCGCTGGCCGGCTGGCTCGACCGGCACCGGGTGACGGAGCTGTACGCGCCCAACCTGGTGGTGGACGCCGTCTGCAGGGCAGCCGACGAGCAGGGGCTGGAACTGTCCGCACTGCGCCACATCGCCCAGGCCGGCGAGGCGCTCACACCGCGCGGCGCCATCCAGCACTTCCACGCCCACAGGCCGGGCCACCGGCTGCACAACCACTACGGCCCGACCGAGACCCACGTGGTGACCGCCCGCACGATGGCGGAGAACCCGGGCGAGTGGCCCGAGGCGGCACCCATCGGGCGCCCGGTCGCCAACACCCGCGCCTACGTCCTCGACAGCGGCCTGCGCCCGGTCCCGGTCGGCTCCGCGGGTGAACTGCACATCGCCGGCGCCGGCCTGGCCCGCGGCTATGGCGACCGCCCGGCGTTGACCGCGGAGCGGTTCGTGGCCTGCCCCTTCGGCACGCCCGGGGAGCGGATGTACCGCACCGGTGATCTGGCGCGGTGGAACCGCGACGGGGAGCTGGAGTACCTGGGCCGGGCCGACGACCAGGTGAAGATCCGCGGCTTCCGCATCGAGCTGGGCGAAGTGGAGGCGTGCCTGCGGCGCCTCCCGGACGTGGCCGCCGCCGCCGTGATCGTGCGCGAGGACACCCCGGGGGACAAGCGGCTCGTCGCCTACGTCGTACCCGAGGACGGAGCGGTCCCGGACCCCAGGGCCCTGCGCACCTTCACGACGGGCACGCTGCCCGACTACATGGTGCCGTCCGCGGTCGTCGTCCTCGCCGGACTGCCCCTGACGCTCAACGGCAAGCTGGACCGCCGTGCGCTGCCCGCGCCGCTCTACGGGCCCGACAACGGCGGGCGCTCCCCGCGCTCCCCGCGCGAGGAGCTCCTGTGCGGCCTGTTCGCCGAGGTGCTCGGGGTGTCCGGCGTCTCCATCGATGACGACTTCTTCGCCTTGGGCGGCCACTCCCTGCTCGTGACCCGGCTGGTCAACCGCGTCCGTGCGACCCTGTCGACGGAGATCTCGGTACGGCAGGTCTTCGAGTCACCCACGGTCGCGGCCCTGAACGCGGCCCTCGACGGCGCGGCCCGGGGCCGTACCGCGATCACCGCCGTCACACCGCGCCCCGCGCGCCTGCCGCTGTCGTTCGCTCAGCAGCGGTTGTGGTTCCTCGAACGCCTCCACGGCCCGAGCCCCACCTACACCATCCCCGCCGGGGTGCGGATCTCGGGCTCTGTCGACATCGGTGCGCTCCGGCGGGCGCTCGCCGACACGGTGGGCCTGCACGAGGCGCTGCGCACCGTGTACGCCGAGGACGCCGAGGGCCCGTACCAGGTGGTACGGGATCCCTCCGTGGCACCGGAGCTGCACGTGCTGACCACCACCGAGGAGGAGCTGGATCGACACGTCGCCGAGGCCGTGCGGCGGCCCTTCGACATCCGCGCCGAACTCCCGGTGCGCTGCTACCTGTTCACCCTGGCGGAGGACCATCACGTTCTCCTGCTGCTGATGCACCACATCGCCGGGGACGGCTGGTCGATGCCGGTCATCGGCCGTGACCTCGGCGCCGCCTACGCGGCTCGGTGCGCGGGAGAGCGGCCCGGCCGCCCGCCGCTGCCCGTGCAGTACGCGGACTACGCCCTGTGGCAGCGCGCGGTCCTCGGCGACGAGAGCGACCCCGGCAGCGAGCAGGCTCGCCAGCTCGGCCACTGGCGCGAGACGCTGAGCGGCATCCCGCAGGAGCTGGCGCTGCCCACCGATCGCCCGCGCCCCGCGACCACCACTCACCATGGCGATCTCGTCGGCTTCGAGATACCCGCCGAGCTGTACGCGCGGCTGCGAGACCTGGCCGGGCAGAGCCGCGCCAGCCTCTTCATGGTGCTGCAGGCCGGGCTCGCCGCCCTGCTGACCCGGCTCGGGGCGGGGACGGACATCCCCGTGGGCGCCCCTGTCGCGGGCCGGGCCGACGACAACGTGGACGAGGTGGTCGGTGTCTTCGTCAACACCCTTGTCCTGCGCACCGACACCTCCGGCGACCCCACCTTCACCGAGCTGATCGAGCGGGTGCGGGAGACCGACCTGGCCGCCTACGCCCACCAGGACATCCCCTTCGAACGCCTGGTGGAGGCCATGGCACCCGAGCGTTCCCTCGCCCGCCACCCGCTCTTCCAGGTCGCGCTGGCGCTCAACAACACCGCGGGGGCCGGTGTCTCGGAGGCGATGGCACTTCCGGGCACCACCATCGAACCGTACGAGGTGAGCACGGCCACGGCCAAGGTCGACCTGGCCTTCGCCCTGCACGAGCGGCCGGGGGCGCACCGGGACGGAGTGCGCGGGGTCCTGGAGTTCAGCACCGACCTGTTCGACCGGCGGACCGCCGCGGAGCTGGCCGAGCGCTATGTGCGGCTGCTCGACTCGGTGTCCGCCGCACCGGGCCGCCGTATCGGCGCGGCCGAGGTACTGGACGCCGACGAACTGCACCGTGTCCTGGAGCGGTGGAGTACGACGGGACCCGCACTGCCGCCGCGCACCCTGCGGGACATGTTCGAGGAGCGGGTGACCCGCACACCCGGGCACATCGCCGTGGAGAGCGGGGGACAGCGACTCTCGTACGCGGAACTGAACGCCCGGGCGAACCGGCTGGCCCGCCTCCTGATGGCCGAAGGGGCCGGTCCCGAGAGCCTGGTGGCGCTGGTGCTGCCTCGTGACGAGGCGTGGGTGGTGGCGATGCTGGCCGTCGTCAAGGCCGGGGCCGCGTGGGTGCCGGTCGCCCCCGACTACCCGGCCGACCGGATCGCCTACATGATCGGCGACTGCGAACCCGTTCTGGTGCTCGCCGATTCCGCCACCCGGGACGTGGCGACCCAGGCGCTCGGCCCGGCCGGCGCCGGGCGGCTCCTCGACCTCGACGCGCCGGCGGTACGTACGCGGGTCGACGCCCTGGCGGACACCGATCAGGGGGAGGGCGAACCGGTGGCCGTGGCACGCCCGGAGAACACCGCGTATGTCATCTACACCTCGGGTTCCACCGGCCGGCCCAAGGGCGTGGCCGTCTCCCACCACGGGCTCAACTCGCTGCTCACCAGCCATATCGAGAACCTGGCGATGGACACATCGAGCCGGGTGCTGCAAATGCTGTCGCTCAGCTTCGACGCCGCCGTGGCCGATGTCACCCAGGCACTGGTCTCCGGGGCGACGCTGGTGCTCGGACCGGCCGACGGAAGACTCTCCGGTGACGAGCTCGCGGACCTGCTGACCGAGCGGGCGGCCACGCACATCCTGCTGCCACCGCCGCTGCTGGCCACCGTGCCCGAGCACCGCGCCACGACCCTGCGGACCGTCATGACCGGCGGTGAGGCGTTCGGACCCGAACTCGCCCGGCGCTGGACGCGCGGTGGGCGCAGGGTCATCGACGCGTACGGCCCGACGGAGGCCACGGTCACCGCGACCATGAGCCGCCCGCTCGCCGAGGGCGAGGCCCCGCACATCGGCCGGCCGGTGGCGGGCACCCGGGTGTACGTCCTCGACCAGGGGCTGAACCCCGTGCCTCCGGGCGTCGGCGGCGAGCTGTACATCGCCGGCGCGGGTCTGGCCCGCGGCTATGTGCGGCGCGCCGCGCTGACCGCGGAGCGGTTCGTGGCCTGCCCCTTCGGAGCGTCGGGCGAGCGGATGTACCGGACCGGCGACCTGGTGCGCTGGCGCCGCGACGGGAACCTGGAGTTCCTGGGCCGGACCGATGACCAGGTCAAGGTACGCGGTGTGCGCGTCGAGCCGGGCGAGATCCGAGCCGCCGTCGCGGCCCTGCCCGGTGTCATGACGGCCGAGGTGGTGGTACGGGAGGATCGCCCCGGCGATCAGCGGCTGGTCGCCTACGTGGTCCCGGCCGAGGACGCCTCGCCGGTCCCCGCGGAGCTGCGCGCGGACCTGGCCCGGACGCTCCCGGGCCAGCTGGTCCCCTCGGCGTTCGTGGTTGTCGAGGCCCTGCCGCTGACCCCCAACGGCAAGCTCGACCGCAAGGCGCTCCCGGTGCCCGATTACACCGTGGCGGGCGCCGGGCGGGGCCCGCGCTCACCACGGGAGGAGATCCTGTGCGGGCTCTTCGCCGAAGTGCTCGGCGTGGAACGCGTCTCCGTCGACGACTCCTTCTTCGAACTCGGCGGGCACTCGCTGCTGGCCACACGGCTCGTCAGCCGCATCCGGACCGTCCTGCGCGGCGAGGTCGGCATCCGAACTCTCTTCGACCGCCCGACGGTCGCCGGGCTCGCCGCCGCCCTCGACTCCGGCACCACCACCCGGCTCCGTGTCACGGCCGGGCCCCGGCCGGATCGCACGCCCCTGTCGTACGGACAGCGACGGCTGTGGTTCCTCAACCGCTTCGAAGGGCCGAGCGCGGGCTACAACATGCCACTGTCCCTGCGGCTCTCCGGACCGCTGGACCGCGAGGCGCTGTCCGCCGCGCTCCATGACGTCGTGGCCAGGCACGAGCCGCTGCGCACCGCCTTCGGGGAGGACGAACAAGGACCCTTCCAGCGGGTGCTCTCCGCTCAGCGGGCGGACACGGGCCTGCTCGTGCTGCCCGTCACCGAGGAGGAACTGGACGACAGGCTGGCGCGGGAGGCCCGGCACCCGTTCGACCTGAGCACCGAACTGCCGCTGCGAGCAAGGCTGTTCGCACTGGCGGAGGATGATCACGTACTGCTGCTGCTGATGCATCACATCGCCGCGGACGGCTGGTCGATACCGCTGCTGGCCCGTGACCTGACGCGCGCCTATATGTCGCGGCTGGAGGGCGACGAGCCCGACTGGCCCGGTCTCCCGGTCACCTACACCGACTACACGCGCTGGCAGAGCGAGCTGCTCGGCTCCGAGGACGACCCGGACAGCGAGATCGGGTCCCAGCTCGCCCACTGGACCCGCACACTGCGCGGGCTGCCGGAAGAGCTGACGCTGCCCACCGACCGCCCCCGGCCGGCGTCCCCCTCGTATCGGGGAGACCGCTTCGAGATCGACGTCCCGGCCGCGCTGCACGCCCGGCTGCGGGACCTGGCGCGGGCTCATGACGCCAGTGTCTTCATCGTGCTGCAGGCGGCCTTGGCCACCCTGCTGTACCGCATGGACGGCGGCAGCGACATTCCGGTCGGCTCCCCGATCGCCGGGCGTACCGACGACGCGCTCGATGACCTCGTAGGCTTCTTCGTCAACACCCTGGTGCTGCGCACGGACGTCTCGGGGAACCCCACCTTCGCCGAGTTGCTCGGCCGCGTCCGGGAGACCGTACTGAGCGCCTACGCCCATCAGGACGTGCCGTTCGAACGGCTGGTGGACGCCCTCAGCCCCCAACGCACCCTGGCCCGGCACCCGCTCTTCCAGGTGGTGCTCTCGCTCAACAACACCGACCGTGCGGCGCCCGAACGGGGGGCGGGCCGCCACGGTCTCCGGGTCTCAAGCCATCCGGTCGGGACCGGCACCGCCGCCTTCGATTTGCTCTTCGGCTTCGGTGAGATCCCCACCGGGGACGGCGCTGCCGGCGGCATGTACTGCTCCGTGGAGTACAGCGCCGATCTCTTCGACGAGGGCACCGTACGGGCCATCGCCGACCGCTATCTGCGGCTGCTGGACGCCGTGGCGGCCGACCCGGGCCTGTCGGTTGACCGGATCGACGTCCTGGAACCGGCCGAACGCGACCTCGTCCTCGGCGCGTGGAACGACACCGCACTGGACGTGCCACGCCGGACCTGGCCCCGGCTGTTCGAGGCGCAGACCGGACGTACCCCGCACGGCACCGCCGTGGAGTACGACGGCGTGGCCGTGTCCTACGAGGAACTCAACGCGCGGGCGAACCGGCTCGCCCACCATCTGATCGGCCTGGGCGTGGGGCCCGAGCAGTTCGTGGCCGTGGCGCTGCCCCGCACCGACGAGCTCGTCGTGGCGCTGGTCGCCCTGCTCAAGGCCGGGGCCGGCTATCTGCCCATCGACCCCAACTACCCGGCCGACCGGATCGCGTTCATGCTGGGCCAGGCCCGTCCGACGCTGCTCGTGACCGAATCGGGGACGGCCGGCATTCTGCCCGCCGGCGACACCCCGCGGCTTCTGCTCGACGAGTCGGCGACCCGTGCCGCCGTCGCCGCCCGTCCCGCCCACAACCCGACGGACCGGGACCGCGTGGCGCCGCTACGGCTCGACGGCGCGGCGTACGCGATCTACACCTCCGGCTCCACCGGTCGCCCGAAGTGCGTCGTCGTGCCCCATACGGGCCTGGCGTCGCTCGCGGTCGCCCACGCCGACAAGCTGTCCCTGGACGACCACAGCCGCGTGCTGCAACTGGTCTCGCCCAACTTCGACGCCGCCATCGGCGACTTCGTGATGACCTTGGTCACCGGCGCCACGATGGTGCTCGGACCGGTGTCCGGTCTCGTCGGGGGAGACGAACTCGCCGAGCTGGTCACCCGCGAGCGGGTGACCCACACGGCGCTGCCGCCGACCCTGCTGGCCACCCTCGACCCCGAGCGGGCACGCACACTGCGGGGCGTGCTGATGGGCGGCGAGTCCTTCTCCGCCGAGCTGGCCGGGCGCTGGTCGCGGGCGGGGGTCCGGGTCATCAACGTCTACGGCGCCACCGAGTCGACCGTACTGACGACCATGAGCGATCCGCTGCGCGGCGACACCGTGCCGGACGCCGGCGGCCCCATCCCCAACAACCGCCTCTACGTCCTTGACGGTGTGCTCAACCCGGTGCCGCCGGGTGTGACGGGCGAGGCGTATCTCGCGGGGGAGGGAGTGGCCCGGGGCTATCTGAACCGGCCCGACCTCAGCGCCGAGCGGTTCGTGGCCGACCCGTTCGGCTCCGCCGGCGCGCGCATGTACCGGACCGGCGACCTGGTGCGCTGGACCGGCGACGGCTCGGTGGTGTTCGTCGGCCGCGCCGATGAGCAGGTCAAGATCCGAGGCTTCCGGGTGGAACTCAGCGAGATCGAGGCCGTACTGGCACAGCACGCGTCGGTGGCGCAGGGGATGGTGACGGTACGCGAGGACCGCTCGGGCGACCGGCGTCTGGTGGCGTACCTCGTGGGCGCCGCCGGAGCGGTCGACCCGGGCGAGATCCGCGATCACCTCACCCGCGTCCTGCCCGACTACATGATCCCGGCGGCACTGGTCGGACTGGAGGAGTTCCCGCTCACCCCCAACGGCAAGGTCGACCGCGCGGCGCTGCCCGCACCCGACTTCGGCACCGGCCTGCCGGCCGGAAAGCCACGGGACGAGCGTGAGCGGCTGCTGTGCGAGCTGTTCGCCGACGTCCTCGGCCTCGAAGAGGTCGGTGTGGAGCAGGAGTTCTTCGCGCTGGGCGGCGACAGCATCATGTCCATCCAGCTGGCCAGCCGGGCCCGCAGGCGGGGCCTGGTGATCTCGGCGAAGGACGTGTTCGAGCACAAGACCGCCGCCGCGCTCGCCCGTGTCGCCACCGAGACCGACGGCGCGAGCGTGGAGGAGAAGGGCGCCGGGATCGGCCCTGTTCCGCTGACCCCGATCGTGCACTGGTTCGCCGAGCTGGGCGGCCCCGTCGACGAACTCCACCAGTGGCGGGTGCTCCAGGCGCCTGAGGGCTGTGACCGGGACCTGCTGGTGGCCACCGTGCAGGCGCTGCTCGACCACCACGACGCCCTGCGGCTGCGGCTCGTCACCGATCCCGGCGGTCCGCGCGAGGGGCGAGGCGCGGGCGACGGATGGCGGCTGGAGGTCACCCCGCCCGGCACCGTCCCGGCCGAGCGCGCCGTGCGGCGCGTGGACTGCGAAGGGCTGGACGAGGACGCGTACCTCAAGGTGATGGCCGAACACGCGCACGTCGCACGGGAGCGGCTGTCCCTGGAAGCGGGCCGTCTGGTGCAAGCCGTCTGGTTCGACCGGGGTCCTGACCGGCCCGGCCGGATCTACTTGAGCGTGCACCACATCGCCGTCGACGGCGTGTCCTGGCGCATCCTGCTGCCGGACCTGGAGGAGGCCTGGCAGGCAGTGGCCGGAGGGACGCCCCCCGCGCTTCAGCCGGTCGGTACCTCCCTGCGCGGCTGGGCCCGGCGGCTCGCCGACTGGGCACTGGATCCGGCACGGGAGACCGAACTCGCCCACTGGCAGGAGGTGCTGGGGCACGACGAGCCACTCCTCGGACGGCGACCGCTCGACCCGGAACGGGATGTGAACGGGCAAGCCGCGACGCTGGCCCGTACCCTGCCCACCGACCTCACCGAAGCCATACTGACCACCGTCCCGGACACGTTCAGCACCGGTGTCGACGAAGTACTCCTCACCGCGCTGGCGATGGCCGTCACGGAGCTGCGGGGCGGCGGGGGAGTCCTCGTGGACCTGGAGGGCCACGGCCGCGAGGAACAGGCACTGCCGGGCGCCGAACTGTCCAGGACCGTCGGGTGGTTCACCAACATGTACCCGGTGCGCCTGGACCCCGGCGCCTATGACCAGGCCGAGGCGATGGCCGCCGGGCCCGCTGCGGGCCAGGTGCTCAAGCGGATCAAGGAGCGACTGCGGGGCGTACCGGACAACGGACTCGGCTACGGCGCTCTGCGCTATCTCAACCCCCGCACCGCGCCCCGGCTCGCCGAACGGCCCGGTGCCCAGATCGGCTTCAACTACCTGGGCCGGTTCACCGAGTCGGAGTCCTCCGAGGCCGCGAGCGACTGGTCGGTACTCGCCGACCTCAGCGGCGTCGGCGGTCAGGCGCCCGGAATGCGGCTGCCCCACGCCGTCGACCTCGCCGCGGTCACCCGGGACGGCGCGCGCGGCCCCGAGTTGACGGCCCATTGGCTGTACGCGAAGCACGTGCTCTCCCCCGACGAGGTCCGTCGCCTCGCCGACGCGTGGTTCAGGGCGCTGGAGGCGCTGGTGGTCCACGCCCGCAAGCCGGACACAGGCGGCTACACCCCCTCGGACATGCCTCTGGTGGAGCTGAGCCAGAGCGAAATCGATCTGCTGGAAGACGACTGGAGGATGTCGGAATGAGTCAGTCGGGGCTGGAGGAGATCCTGCCGCTCTCACCGCTGCAGGAAGGGATCTTCTTCCACAGCGTGTACGACGAGACGGCACCGGACCTGTACGCCGTCCAACTCGTCGTCGACCTCGAAGGCCCACTGGACCGCGTGGCACTCAGGGCGGCGGCGGACGGCCTGCTGCGCCGCCACGCGAATCTGCGTGCGAGCTTCCGCTACGAGGGGGTCAACCGTCCGCTGCAAGTCATCCACCGCGAGGCGGCGGTGCCCTGGCACGACGTGGACCTCACCTCGTCGAGGGAGGAGGACCGTGCCGCGGAGGCCGACCGCGTCGTCACCGAGGACCGGGCGCGCCGCCTCGATCCGGCCAAGCCGCCGCTGCTGCGCTTCACGCTCGTCCGGCTCGACGACATCCACCACCGGCTCCTGCTGACCTTCCATCACATACTGCTCGACGGCTGGTCGCTGCCGGTCCTGTGGCGAGAACTGTTCGCCCTCTACACCAGCGGAGGCGACGCCTCGAAGCTGCCGGCGGCCCGCCCGTACCGCGACTTTCTCGCCTGGCTCCGGGGGCAGGACCGTGCCGCTGCCGAGAACGCCTGGAGGGAGGCGCTGGCGGACCTGGAGGGACCGACCCTGGTGGCGCCCGGCGCGGGCACGGTCTCGATGGTGCCCGGGCAGGTCAACGTCCGACTGACCCGGCAGGTGACGGAGGCACTCACCGACTGGGCCCGCGATCAGGGCCTGACCATGGGCACCGTCCTACAGGGCGTCTGGGCGCTGGTTCTCTCCCGGCTCACCGGCCGCGACGACGTGGTGGCCGGGGTCACGGTCTCGGGACGGCCGTCCGAGATCGACGGCGTAGAGAGCATGATCGGCCTGTTCATCAACACGGTGCCGATGCGGGCCCGGCTGCGGTCGGCCGAACCGATGGCCGCGTTCCTACGGCGCCTCCAGGAGGCACAGACCCGCCTGTTGTCGCACCAGCACATCGGACTGGCCGACATCAGCAAGGCCGTCGGGGCCGATGGCCGCGGCGGGCTCTTCGACACCCTGACCGTGTTCGAGAACTACCCCGGCGGGGGCGGCGGGGGCGCGTCCGCCGCGGCCCTGAAGGTGACCCGCGTCGACAGCCAGGACGCCAACCACTATCCGCTGTCGCTGATCGGTGCTCCGGGGGAGCGGATCTGGCTGCGCCTGGATCACCGTCCCGACCTGTACGATGAGACCGCGGCGATGCGGATCATGGACTGTGTCGTGCGGGCCATGGGGGCGGTGGCGACGGCTCCGGAGAGCCCTGTCGCCCGGATCATCGCCGCGTCCGACCCGGACGGCGGCCACACGCTTCCGGTGGGCACGGCCGGAGCCGATCGGGCCGCTCCCGGCACCTCGCTCGTCCAGCTCCTGCGGGACCAGGTCGAGCGGGTGCCCGACGCCCCGGCGGTGCTCCACGACGGGGGGAGAGTCACCTACGCCGAGCTGAACGAGCGCGCGAACCGGCTCGCGCACCGCCTGATCGACGCGGGCGTACGCCCCGAGTCCCCGGTCGTGTTACTGCTGGAGCGCTCGCCCGAGGTACCGGTCGCCGTGGTGGGCATCCTCAAGGCGGGCGGCCATTACGTTCCCCTGCACCACACCTACCCGCTCGAACGGATGCGCCAGGCCGTCGAGGATGTCGGCGCGCGGGTGGTGGTCACCGACCGGGCCACGGCTCCGCGCGCCGAGGAACTCGGGCTGCGCACGGTCGTCGTCGACGCGCGGGACGGCGGGCCGTGGCCGGCCACCGATCCCGGCGTACCCGTGACCGCGGACCAGGCCGCGTACGTCATGTTCACCTCCGGCTCCACCGGCAGGCCCAAGGGCGTGGTGGTGACCCAGCGCGGCGTCGCCGAACTCGCCTTCGACGCTCGCTGGCACACCGGCGCCCATGAACGCGTCCTGATGAACGCCACGCTCGCCTTCGACGCCTCCACGTACGAGTTGTGGATACCGCTGCTGGCCGGCCACAGCATGGTCGTCGTCCCGCCCGGCGAGGTGGACGTGGACACCGTGGAACGGGTCGTCACCCGGCACGGGGTCACCGGAGCGCTGCTGACCACCGCGCTGTTCAACCTCCTCGCGGAGGAGCGCCCCGGCGTCTTCGCCGGCATGCGGGAGATCACCACGGGCGGTGACGCGGCCTCGGCCGAGGCGTTCCGCAAGGTGCTGGAACACTGCCCCGGCGTCACGGTGACGAATCTGTACGGCCCGACCGAGATCACCATGAACGCCACCCACCACGCGGTCACCGACGCCGGCTCACTCGGGTCCGTGGTCCCCATCGGCGGGCCCATGGACAACACCCGGCTGTATGTACTGGACGCGAACCTGCTGCCCGTGCCCGACGGAGTGCCGGGGGAGCTCCATGTCGCGGGCGCGGGCCTGGCCCGTGGATACGCGGGCCGCTCGGCCCTGACCGCGGAGCGGTTCGTCGCCGACCCGTTCGGGCCGGCGGGTTCCCGTATGTACCGCACCGGTGATCTGGTGCGGCGCTCCGCGGGAGGCGGAGGCGTCCTGGAGTTCGTCGGCCGTGCCGACCACCAGGTCAAGATACGGGGCTTCCGGATCGAGCCCGGAGAGGTGGAGGCCACCATCGCCAGACACCCCTCGGTCGGAGCGACCGTGGTCCTCCCGCGTCTCGACGGGGCCGACGAGAAGCGCCTGGTGGCCTATGTGGTGCCCGCGGCCGGCGCGGACACGGACGCCATGGACACGGAGGAGCTGCGCGCGCACACCGCGCAGACCCTGCCGGGTTATATGGTGCCCACGGCTTTCGTGCCCCTGGCGTCGCTGCCGCTCCTGCCCAACGGCAAGGTGAACCGCAAGGCCCTCCCCGAGCCCGACTGGGACACCGCCGCGCTCGGCCGGGGGCCCCGCAGCCCCCGCGAGGACATCCTGTGCGGCCTGTTCGCCGAGGTGCTCGGTGTCGCCCGGGTCTCCATCGACGACGACCTCTTCCAGATCGGCGGCAACTCCCTCCTGGCGACCCGCCTGGTGAGCCGTATCCGGTCCACGCTCAAGACCGAACTGGCCATCCGCGAGCTGTTCGACGCGCCGACCGTGGCCGCGCTCTCCGCGGTCCTGGACCGCACGCACGACGGGCGCACCGGCATCTCCGCCATCTCCCCGCGCCCGCCGCGCGTTCCGCTGTCCTACGCGCAGCAGCGCCTGTGGTTCCTCCACCGAGTGGAAGGGGCGGCCCCCACCTACAACCTCCCCGTACCGCTGCGGCTGAGCGGACGGCTCGACCACTCGGCCCTGCGCGCCGCGCTCACCGATGTCGTGGCACGCCACGAACCCCTGCGCACCGCGTTCGTCGAGGACGCCACCGGCCCGTACCAGAAGGTACTGCCTGTCGCGCCCGTCGCCATGGAGACCGTGCGGACCACCGACGATCGGCTGCGCGGTCTGCTCGACGAGGCCGTGCGGCACCGCTTCGACCTGAGTGGTGAACCGCCCCTGAAGGTATGGCTGTTCCAGCTGTCCGAGACGGAACACGTCCTGCTGCTGCTCATGCACCACATCGCCGCGGACGGCTGGTCCATGCCGCTGCTGCGGCGCGATCTGACCGTGGCCTACGCGGCGCGTGGTGCCGGCCACGGCCCGGAGTGGCAGCCCCTGCCGGTGAACTACGGCGACTACGCCCTGTGGCAGCGGGAGATGCTGGGCTCCGAGGACGACCCGGAATCGGCCATGTCCCGCCAACTCGCCCACTGGACCGAGCGACTCGCCGGACTGCCCGAGGAACTGGAGCTGCCCGCGGATCGCGAGCGTCCGCTGGTCTCCAGCGGTGATGGCGGCATGCTGATCTTCGATGTGCCCGAGCGGACGCACACCGGACTGACGCGGCTCGCCCGCGACACCCGCTCCACCCTGTTCATGACCGTCCAGGCGGGGCTCGCCGCCCTGCTGTCCCGGCTCGGCGCGGGGACGGACATCCCCATCGGCACCCCCATCGCCGGGCGCACCGACGACGCCGTCGGGGAACTCGTCGGCTTCTTCGTCAACTCCCTGGTCCTGCGCACCGATGTGTCGGGCGACCCCACCTTCAAGGAACTCATCGCCCGGGTCCGTGACACCGATCTGGCCGCCTACGCCAACCAGGAGGTTCCCTTCGAACGTCTGGTCGAGGTGATCAATCCTGAGCGTTCGCTGTCCCGCCACCCGCTCTACCAGGTCCAGCTGTCCTTCAACAACAACGACCAGCGGGCCGCCGCGGGCGTGCAGGGCCGGCTCCCCGGCCTGACCGTGTCCAACGAGCCGGTCACCGTCAACACGGCCAAGTTCGACCTGCTGTTCTCGTTCGCGGAGCGGCGCGGCGCCGACGGCACGCCCGCCGGCATGCAGGCGTCACTGGAGTACAGCCGCGACCTGTTCGACGACGGTACGGCGCGGTCCCTGGTGGACTGCCTTCTCAGGCTGCTCGACCTGGTCGTGGAGAACCCCGCCGCGCGGGTGCGACGCATCGACGTACTCTCCGCAGAGGAGCGCGAACAGGTCCTCACCGGATGGAACGACACCGAGCGGACGCCGCCGTGGCGGAATCTGCCCGAGCGCTTCCAGGAGCGGGCCGCGCTCGTCCCCGATACGACGGCCGTGGTGTACGAGGAAGTGGCGGACGACGGCACGCCCGGACGGACCGAACGGCTGACCTACTCCGAGCTGAACGCGCGCGCCAACCGGCTCGCCCGGCTGCTGATCGACCGCGGCGTCGGGCCGGAGACGTATGTGGCCGTAGCCCTGCCCCGCTCCCCGCTCCAGATCGTCGCCGTATGGGCGATCCTGAAGGCCGGCGCCGCGTATGTGCCGGTCGACCCGGCCCTCCCGGCCGAGCGCGTCGCCTACATGCTCTCGGACTCCGAACCGGCCGTGGTGTTCACCACCGCCCCCGTCGCGGCCGGCCTGCCCGGTGAGCGCACCGGCACTCTCCTGCTCGACGACCCGGCCGTTCTCGACGCGCTCGCGGCCTACCCGGACACCGATGTCACCGATGCCGAACGGCCGCCGCTGCTGCCCGATCATCCGCTGTACGTCATCTACACCTCGGGTTCGACCGGTCGCCCCAAGCCCGTCGTGATGCGGGCCGGTGGCCCGGCGAACCTGATCGACTGGCAGGACGCGCTGCTTCCGCGGAACAGGATCACCGCCCAGTTCGCCCCCATCGGCTTCGACGTGTCCGTTCAGGAGATCCTCTCCGCGCTGGTGTACGGCAAGACCCTGGTCCAGTGCCCGGAGGACGTACGGCGCGATTCCGAACGCCTGGTGGCCTGGCTCGACCGCCACCAGGTTCAGGAACTGTTCGTGCCCAACCTCGTGGTGGAGGCCATCGGCGACGCCGCCCGCGAACGCGGCACGGACCTCCCGGCTCTCCGCGACATCGTGCAGGCCGGCGAGGCCCTGGTCCCTGGCGAGTCCATCCGGGCCTTCCACACCCGTGTGCCCGGCCGCCGCATGCACAACCAGTACGGCCCCGCCGAGACCCATGTGATGACGGGGTGGGCCCTGCCCGAGGACGTAGCGGAGTGGCATGCCGCGCCTTCGATGGGCGGTCCCATCACCAACGCCCGTCTGTACGTGCTCGACGAGGCCCTCCGCCCGGTCGCCCCCGGCCGCCCCGGCGAGCTGTACATCGCCGGAGCGGGCCTGGGCCGCGGCTACCTCAACCGGCCGGGTATGACGGCCGAGCGGTTCGTCGCCGAACCCTTCGGCGCACCGGGCCGGCGCATGTATCGCACCGGGGACGTGGTCCGCTGGACGCCGGAAGGCCATGTCCGCTACCTCGGCCGCGCCGACTCGCAGGTGAAGATCCGCGGCTTCCGCGTCGAACCCGGCGAGGTGGAGGCGGTGCTGACCCGGCACCCGGCCGTGGCCAAGGCAGCCGTACTGGCCCGTGACGAGGGTCCGGGCGAGAAGCGGCTGGTCGCCTATGTGGTGCCGGACGAGTCCGTACGGGAGCCCGGAGGAGAGGCGATCGACGAGGAGGCACTCGCCGCGCACATCCGACGGAGCATGCCGGACTACATGGTTCCCTCGGCCTTCGTGACCGTGGGGTCCTTCCCGCTGACCCGCAACGGGAAGCTGGACCGCCGGGCGCTGCCCGCCCCGCGGCTCCCCTCGGCGTCCCTCGCCCATCCCCGCACACCTGAGGAGAAGGTCATCGCGGACCTCTTCGCCGAGTTGCTGGAATTGCCGGCCGTCGGCATCCACGACGACTTCTTCCGGCTCGGCGGCCACTCCTTCCTGGCGACGCGGCTCGTGCACCGGGTGAACTCGGACCTCGGGGCGGAGATGTCCGTACGCACGGTCTTCGAGGCGCCGACGGTGGCCGGGCTGGCCAGGGAACTGGGCTCGGACACCTCACGGGACCCGCTCGCTCCGCTGCTGCCGCTGCGTCCCCGTGGCACTCGCCCCGCGCTGTTCTGTGTCCATCCCGGCTCCGGAACGAGCTGGTCCTTCGCCGGCCTCCTGACACATCTCGACACCGACCAGCCCGTCTACGGGCTCCAGTCACGGGGACTGACCGAGCCGGACGGGATGCCCGCCTCGGTCGAGGAGATGGCCGCCGACTACGTGGAGCGGATGCGCGCGGTGCAGCCGGCCGGCCCGTACGCGGTCCTCGGCTGGTCGTTCGGAGGCCTGGTCGCCCACACGATCGCCGTCCAACTGGAGGAACAGGGCGAAGAGGTGAGCGTGCTCGGCATCATGGACACCTTCCCGCCCGACCTGGAGGCGGAGACACCCGACTGGGCCGACCACGAGATCATCGCGCCCCTGCTGGCGTCCGGCTTCGCGTTCGACATGGAGGAGCTGGCCAGTGACCGCGAAGCCGTCCTGGCCCGCTATGCGGCCTATCTCGACGAGGAGAACAACCGGCTGGCCGCCCTGGGCGAGCAGGGACTGCTGAAGAGCATGAACGCCTACGTCCACAACAACCGCCTGATGGCCACCTTCGAACCGGGCGTCTTCGGTGGTGATCTGCTGTTCTTCACCGCCACTCGCCCCACCCCCGGCATCAGCCACAGCGAGGAGGTCAGGGCCCGACTGGTGCCCGAGGCATGGCGGCCGTACGTCAAGGGCGCCATCACCAGCCATGAGGTGGACGCCACTCACGGCGGGATGCTGTCCCAGGCCGAAGCCGTCGCCGTCATCGGCGCGGCACTCGCCCGGGCATTGTGAGACAACCGGGATGACGGTGGGTCATTTGGCTGCCGCTTAATGACGGTGCCCGTGTCGGCCGCCGATGCTAGCTTCAGTGCATCGGCCGTCGACGCAAAGACCCAACACCACGACGAACGAGGTAATCCGCGGCATGACGGAATTAATCCAGGGTGTTGACCTTGCCGACCCGCAGACCTTCAACGGACGTGATCTGGCAGGGTTCTGGAAACAGCTCAGGTCGGAGCGTCCGGTGTACTGGCACCCGCCGTTGGGGAAGAATCCCGGCTTCTGGGTGATCAGTCGGTACGCGGACATCATGGACGTCTATCGCGACGACGTGAACTTCACTTCGGAGCGGGGAAACCTGCTGGTCACTCTGTTGGCCGGCGGGGACTCAGGATCCGGTCAGATGCTCGCCGTCACCGATGGCCACCGGCATCGCGAACTCCGGAAGATCATGCTGAAAGCCTTTTCCCCGCGCGCCTTGGAGCGAATATCCGACCGGGTGCGGGCGAATACACGGAGGCTGGTGGCGGAGGCCGTCAAGCGGGACGTCTGTGACTTCGCCGAGGACATCGCGAGCCATATCCCGATGGGGACCATCGCGGATCTGCTGGGCGTTCCCGCCGCCGACCGAGAATTCCTGCTCTCCCTGACGAAGTCCGCCCTGAGCTCCGACGCCGCCGACGCCCAGGAGACGGACGCGCTCATGGCGCGCAATGAAATCCTGCTGTACTTCGGCGAGTTGGTCGAAGAGCGACGGCGCTCTCCGGGCGACGACGTGATCAGCGTGCTGGCCGGCGGTGAGATCGACGGCCGGACCCTGACCGAGGACGAGATGATCCTCAACTGCTACAGCCTCATCATCGGAGGTGATGAGACGAGCCGCCTTTCGATGATCGACTCGGTGTACACGCTGTCCCACCACCCGCGGCAGTGGCAACTGCTGCGCGACGGCGAGGTGAGCCTCAGCTCCGCGGTCGAGGAAGTGCTGCGCTGGGCCTCACCCGCCATGCACTTCGGGCGCACGTGCCTCAACGACATCGAGGTGGGCGGCGTACGGATCGCGGCGGGAGACATCGTCACCCTGTGGCACGCCTCGGGCAATCGGGACGAGGCCGTCTTCCGGGATCCCGGGACCTTCGCCCTGGACCGTACACCCAACAAACACATCACCTTCGGATACGGGCCGCATTTCTGCCTCGGTGCCTATCTGGCCCGAGTCGAGCTCTCCGAACTGCTGTCCGCGCTGAGGACCTTCGCCCAAGGCTTTGAGGTCGTCGGCCCGGCACAGCGGATCCACTCCAACTTCCTGGCCGGATTCAGCGCGCTGCCCGTGCGCTTCGAGCCGGATCCGGCGGGACTCGCCCGGTACGACGAGACGCGTGGCGCGACCGTGTGATCGCGGCACCAGCTGAGGAGGACACAGATGAGCACCAACCCGTTCGAGGACGCCGACGGCACCTACCTGGTCCTGGTCAACGACGAAGGCCAGCACTCGCTGTGGCCGTCGTTCGCGGAGGTACCCGCGGGGTGGCAGGTCGCCCTGAAGGAGACGGACCGGCAGTCGGCCCTCGACTACGTCAACGAGAACTGGACCGACATGCGGCCCAAGAGCCTGATCGAGGCCATGGAGAAGGCCGACGCCGGCTGAGCCGGCACCCGTAACCCCCGCCCCCTGATGACGGGCGACTTGACGGAACGGACACAGGAAGGGGGCGGCACGGATGCCTCGCGTGACCCGGCTGCTCGTACGAACCCGTAGGGCGGTGGCCTCTCTGGTGGCCGGGATCACGTTGGTGGGGCTCGCCGCCGCGCCCGCCTCCACCACACCGGCCACCGGCACCACCGGCCACGACCGCCGTGTCGTGATCCAGTACACCGAGTACGGCATGCCGCACATCACGGCGGCCGACTACCCGGGGCTCGGCTATGGCTACGGGTACGCGTCGGCCAAGGACAACCTGTGTGTCCTCGCCGACGCGTACCTTACGGTCAACGCCGAACGTTCCCGCCACTTCGGCGCCGACGCCCCCGCCAATCCCGGTCTGGGCGCGGCGTCCGACAGCCTCACCAGCGATCTGTATTTCCAGCGGCTCAAGGACTCCGGCACCGTGGAGCGGCTCGTCGGTCAACCGCCGCCCCTCGGCCCGGAACCAGAGGTCGCGCAGTTGGTGCGCGGCTATGTCCAGGGCTACAACCGCCATATCGCCGAGGCCACGGCGAAGGGCGTCATCGACCCCGCCTGCCGCGGTAAGTCGTGGGTACGCCCCATCGCCCCCATCGACGTGTACCGGCACATCCACGCGGTGACCACGATGTCCGGCGCGGGTTCCTTCATGGACGGCATCGCCGGCGCCCGCCCGCCCGCCGGGGACGGCCCGGTCCCCGCGCCACCCGCGGAGGCGGCGGCCGGACTCGACGCCGCGATCCGCGCCGCCCGCGGCGACGGTGAGATGGGCAGCAACGCTCTCGGGATCGGCGCCGACGGTACGAGCGGCAGCCGCGGCGTGCTGCTCGCCAACCCGCACTTCCCCTGGCACGGCGTGCGCCGATTCTGGCAGAGCCACTTGACGATACCCGGCCGACTTGACGTCTCCGGCGCCTCGTTGCTGGGCTTTCCCGCCGTGCTCATCGGCCACAACCACAACGTCGCGTGGACCCACACCGTCTCCACGGCCACCACCTACGGGCTTTACGAAGTACCGCTCGTACCCGGGGAGCCGACCAGATATCTCGTCGACGGCGTGCCGGAGGCGATGAAGAGCCATCGCGTCCAGGTGCGGGTCCGCGAGAAGGACGGGACGACCGGCACGGTTGAGCGGACGCTGTGGGAGACCCGCTACGGGCCCGTGATCGGCGCGGGACCTGGCGGCTTCCCGCTGCCCTGGGGCAACGGCACCGCCTTCACGCTGCGGGACGCCAATGCCACCAACCTGCGGGCCCTGAACACCTGGCTCGGCCTCGGGCGGGCCGGGGACACCGACGAGGTGCGCCGGGTGCAGTCACGCACACAGGGCCTGCCGTGGGTCAACACCGTGGCGGTGGACCGCCGGGGCGACGCGTACTACTCCGACATTCAGGTCGTGCCACACGTCACCGACGAACTGGCGAAGCAATGCTCCACCCCACTGGGAGAGCGGCTGTTCGCCACCAGCGGGGTCCCCGTCCTCAACGGGGGGCGCGGCGCGTGCGCCTGGGGAAGCGACCCGGACGCGGTGGAGCCCGGCCTGCTCGGACCCGGACGGCTCCCACGACTGGCCCGCGACGACTATGTCACCAACTCCAACAACAGTCCCTGGCTGACCAACCCGGGGGCCCCGCTGACCGGTTACCCCCGTATCGTCGGCGATACCGGCACCCCGCGCTCCCTGCGCACCCAAGAGGGCATCCTCTCCGTGCAGCGCCGTCTGGCCGGCACGGACGGGCTGCCCGGCAGAGGCTTCTCGCGTACGACGATGGAGCGAATGCTCTTCCGGGACCACAGCAGGGCGGCCGAACTGGCCGCCGCCGACACCGCCGTGATGTGCCGGTCGTTCCCCGACGGAGCGGCGCCGTCGTCCCAGGGGCCCGTCGATGTGTCGACCGCCTGCGAGGCGCTGGCCGACTGGGACGGCCGATACAGCCTCCAGAGCCGCGGCTCGCTGCTCTTCGCGCGCTTCGTGGCGAAGGCCGCCTCCGTGGCGGGCGGTCCGTGGCAGGTCGGCTTCGACCCGGCCGACCCGCTGCGTACGCCCAACACCCTGGACGTGGACCATCCGGAGGTGCGGCGGGCGTTCGGCGACGCGGCCGCGGAGCTCCGTACGGCCGGCATCCGCCTGGACGCCCGACTCGGGGACCATCAGTACGTGGTCCGCAACGGCGAGCGCATCCCCCTCCACGGCGGCCCGCACGAACTCGGCGTGCTGAATGTGATCACACCCAAGTGGGACGCCGCGGCGGGCAACACCGAGGTGACGGCCGGATCCAGTTTCCTTCAGGTGACGGAGTTCCCCGACAGGGGCGCGCCCCGCACCTCGTCGCTGCTCACCTACGCACAGTCCGGCGCCCCCACCTCCCCGCACTACGCCGATCAGACGCGGCTCTACGCCGCTGGTACGTGGGTCCGTGAGCGGTTCACCCAGGAGGAGATTCTTGCCTCACCGCGGCTGCGGACCCTCATTCTGACCGGGAGATAGGAGAACCATGCCCCTCCTCACCGTCAACGGCATCCGTCTCAACTACGAGGACAGCGGCTCCGGTGAACCCGTCGTCCTGATCATGGGTTCCGGCAGCGGGGGCCGTGCCTGGCACCTTCACCAGGTACCGGCGCTGACGGCGGCCGGCTACCGAGTGATCACTTTCGACAACCGCGGTATCCCGCCCACCGATGTGTGCGTCGACGGGTTCACCGTCCAGGACATGGTGGCGGACGTCATCGCGCTGATCGACACACTGTCTCTGGGGCCGGTGCGGATCGTGGGCACATCCATGGGCGCGTATGTCGCGCAGGAGCTCGCTCTGGCCCGGCCGGAACTGGTGCGCCAGGCCGTGCTGATGGCCAGCCGGGCCCGCAGCGACGCGCTCCGTTCGGCACTGGCCAGGGCCGAACGGGAGCTGCACGAAACGGGGGTGCCGCTCCCCCCGCTCTACCGGGCAGTGGTCCAGGCGATGCAGAGCCTCGCGCCCCGGACCCTCGACGACGAGCAGAGCATCGTCGACTGGCTGGACGTGATGGAGATGTCACCCCAGCACGAAGCGGGCCGCGGTGCCCAGCTGGCGCTGGAGCCGATGCCCGACCGCCGCGGCGCGTACAGCGGCATCCGCGTTTCCTGCCATGTCATCTCGTTCGCCGACGATCTGATCACCCCGCCGAGGGCCGGGGAGGAACTGGCCGCCACGATCCCGGGCGCCGGCTTCGAAGTCATCCCGGACGCCGGGCACTGGGGCTACCTTGAGAACGCCGAATCGGTGAACAAGAGCATCCTGGGGTTCTTCCGCGCCGCCGACACCCCCGCCCGCTCCGTGGGCTGAGGCCGGGACGCGAGGGAGGGGCGGTCGCTACGGCGACCGCCCCTCCCTCGCGTCCGGTGGTTCCCCCCTCACCTCATTCGGTGGACAGCAGCCACAGCCAGGTCGACGGAGCCCCCAGCGGTTCTCGCCGCTCGACCCGGAGCCCCGCCCCGGCGAAGGCGTTCTCATAGGTGGTCCGGTTCATGATGGGCGTGTCCATGAACGCGTGAACCAGTTCGAAGCCGACCGAGAACACCGGCAACGGCCCCTGGTGCGCCTCCCATTCCTGGGCCACGGTGTCGGCGATCAGGAACCGCTTGGCGTCCGGGAAAACCCGGCGCAGCGTACGCATCACCCCGACCGGATCCCCGGTGGCATCGAACAGGTCGTGCATCATCAGGAAACTGGAGACCAGGTCGATCCCAGGGAATGTGCGGTCGGTGAAGCCCAGGATGTCGCCGTGCACGATCTCGATGCGATCGGCCAGCCCCGCCTCCGCGACCCGCTCGGACGCCTGTCCGCAGGCCGCCTTGTTGATCTCGATGCCGGTGCCGCGCCGGGCCACGTTCCCGCCGCACAGCCGCAGCAGCCGGGTGGCGTCCCCACAGCCGAGGTCGGCGACCGTGCCGAAATCGACCGTGGTCAGCACCTCTTCCTCGACCGGCAGCATCAGCTCACGCCCCACCTCGCCCGAGCCGACGGCGACCATCGCGCCGTCGCGGTCGATGTCCCCCTCGAAGACCGAGGTGCCCAGGGCGAGACCGGACAGACCGCCCAGGACGTCGCGGTAGCCGCCGACGCCCCAGGTGAAGAAGCCCCGCAGCCGTACGAGGTCCCGTCCTGACGAGGTCAGGGTGACGGTGGGGGTGTCGCCGGGCCGCAGCTCGACGTATCCCAACAGGGCGGTCACCCGCAGCATCGCCATCAGCCCAGTGGGGTCGGCGCCCGAGGCGGCGGTCAGCGAGTCCAGCGTGCACTCGGGCCGCTCCGACAGCCGCTGCCACACACCCAGCCTGCTCAGCGCGAACACGACGTGCGCGCCGACATAGCCGTTGAAGAGATCCTCCGGCGCGACGGCGTCCAGGGTCGGCACGGCGACCTTGTCACGCGCGGCTCCGAGGCCGTGGCCACGCGCCGCGTGCGAGCCGGGCGAGGCGAGCAGCTTGCTGAGCGCCCCGCAGAACCGATCGGTGTCCTCGGAGGTCCCCACGGTGACCCGTATATGGCCCGGATGCCCGAAGAGCGTCAGATCGCGTACGAGGATGCCGTGCTCATCGGCGAGCCGCGAGGCGAACCGGGCGCTGTCCCCGGGTGTTTTGACCATCACGAAGTTGGTGACCGAGGGCACGAACCCCACACCGAGCCGCGCCAGGCCCCGGCACAGCCGCTCCCGTTCCCCGGCGGTGCGCTCGCGGACCTCCGCGATGTGGTCCTTGCTGTCCAGGGCGGCCAGGGCCGCCTGCTGCGCCAGTCTGTTCATGTTGAACGGCAGCGCCCGGCGGACGTCCTGGATGCCCGCGATGAGATCCGCGGGGCCGACGGCGTATCCGGCGCGCAGCGAAGCCAGCCCCCACGCCTTGGAGAAGGTCCGGATCACCAGCAGCCGCCGGCCCGCGCGCACCGCGTCCATGGCGTGGTCGAAACCGGACCCGGCGAACTCCATGTACGCCTCGTCGAAGACCGGTGTCGCACCGACGCGTTCGGCGGCGCTGATGATCTCCTCGACGGCGTCCGGAGCGAGCAGCGTGCCCGTCGGATTGTGCGGGTTGCAGACGAAGACCAGGCGGACGTCGTCGGCGAGGGCCTTCGCCAGCCCCGCGGCCGGGACGCGATTGTCGGCCAGCGGGACCGTACGGACCGTTGCCCCGGCCACGGCCGCGGAGGTGACGTACCCGGGGAACGTCGTTTCCGTGGCGACGACCGTCTCGCCGGGGCCGGCCGATGCCAGGGAGATGAGGAGCACCAGCTCGTCGGCGCCATTGCCCACCGCCACCATGTCGGCGGTGACGGAAAGGTGTTCGGCCAGCCGCTCGCGCAGTGCGGTCGCGTCGCTGTCCGGGTAGGTGGCGCACCGGCCTTCGAGTTCCTTGGTGACCGAGGCGATCACACCCGGCGGAGGGCCGTACGGGTTCTCATTGCAGTGCATTCTCAGCATCCCGTCGCCCCTTTCGTGCTCGCGGTGGAGGGAGGGCACTGTCGATGGGCGGCTCACGGTGTCTCCTTTGGCTGGGATGGTGTGCGGCGTGCGCGGCCCGGCTCTCCGGTCCGTCGGCCGTATTCACTGACCGAGGCTGACGCCGGGCGACTGGAACGCGGGGCCCAGGACGGTCTTCGCGCCCTCAGCCGAGGGGATGGCCAACAACTTCTTGGCCTCGACCTGAACCTGGAACATCAGCCCCACGGCGTCGTCCAGCTCCTCCGGATGGCCGTTGAACACCCGGTTCAGGCCCGTGAGGAGGTTGGTGTAGGAGGCGTCGCAGCGCAGTGACTCGCGCCGCCCGAGAGAGTCCGCGGGCAGCCGGTACGTGTCGGGATCGTCGATGGTCGGGTGGACCCCGTCGGGGTCGAACGGGATCGCCGGGCCGGTGTAGCTCCACTTGCCGCTGCTGTCGCGTGCGAGCTGTCGGCCCTCGACGATCTCCTCGAACATGTAGTAATGGCCCAGCTCCCCGGGCTCACCCAGACCGTCGTCGTCCAGATCGTGCGGAGAGCCCTCGCCCTGCTCCACGATCTGATGGATGGCGAGGAGGGCTGAGCGGCCGTCGGTGACCTTGTACAGCGTCCCCGGCGCGTCCGGCCAGCCGACCTGCCGGGCGGGGTCTCCGCTGAACAGCTTGCCGTTCTCGTCGAGGCGGATGATGGCACGGGCGATGCGGTTGTAGAGCCACCCGATGGTCTGCGGCTCGTACTCGGCCTTCGAGAACCAGTCCTTGAGCGCGTCGACGGCACTCTTCTCCACATGACGCACCTCGCCGTCGCGGGTGACACGCACGCTCGTCGGGGAGATGACATGACCCTTGAACGGTTTGCCGTCCACCATCGGGTGCTGCGGCTGTTCGATGGCCATGAATACGTCCCGTACGTGCTCCAGCGACAGCTTGCGCAGCCTGACCTGGAGGTCGGGGAGGACACCGGCGGGCAGTGCTCCGGGATAGGTCGGCACAAGCCCCGGGCGGCCTATCCGCGGCTGCCCGCCGACGGCGTTCAGCAGATTGCACACCTGTGCCATGTGCTGCATCTCCTCCAGCACGACGGCCCGGATCAGCTGGGCGATCTTCACGTTGTGGCCGGGCTTGATGGACATCAGCGCCGCCAAATAGGGCGGTACGGTCGCCAGTTCGACGAGCATCGCCTGTTGCAGTACGTCCCTGAGCTCCTCGACGGTGTCGATGTCGAGGAGCGCCGGCCGGGGGCCGCTGTCCAGCCAGCTCACGATCATGTCTCGCTTTCCTGGGGAGAGATCCCGGGTGACGGGCATGTGGTTGGGGGAGTCGGGGGACACGAGCAGGGTCCGCCGGATGTAGGTGCGGTGCTGGAGGACGTGGTTGTAGTTGCCCAGGTCCAGGATGTCCCGCATCACCGGATACAGGTTCGCGTACCGCTGGAAGACGGGTCGTACGTCACGGAGCCAGGTCGGATGCTCGGGAGCCCGGTAAGCGTCGAAGACACGGATGGAGAGCTTGCCGTCCGGTTCGCCCCGGCGGTGCAGCGGCCCGTAGGACACCTCGGTGAGGGCGCCGTCGATCATCCCGCGAGGGTTGCCGGGATCGGTTCCCGTGAACGCCACTACGGCACGGCCCCGGGTGTCCGTGATCACCTCGTCCGGGACAGACAGGGGCCGGGGGGTCTCGCCCGCGTCCAGGAACAGCCGGGCCCCCGCGGCCGGACGGCCGAAGCGCGTCGCGTACAGCGTCGTGGACGCCGACTCGCCCGGGCCCTCGGGGTGGAGGCGGAAGACGAAACCGTCGGCGTGGACCCATGAGGCGTCGGCGTTCTCGGCCAGCAGGACGACGGGCGGGTCCGCCGGGCGGACCACGGCGACGCGGCTCCGTGAGACGAGCGCGAGCTGCCGCCGGGTCAGCCGTGCGGTGGCGATCCCCGCGCTGCGCTCGTAGAAACCGTCGTCGATGCCCGTGAGCGGAACGAGGGGTTCGGGCTTGGCGTCCTTGTCCAGTACGGCCAGAGCGAGCGGCCCGACATCGACGAGCGGGCCGCCGCGCCCGGTGGCCCGAATACTGTTTCCGAGGTCGACGAAGACGGTGGACGTCTCCTCGTCGACCCGGCACGGAGCGTGGAACAACGGGCTCTTGTCATCGGCCTTGCGCAGCCTGCGACCGGCGAGGAAGCGCTTGGGCTCGCCCGAGAAGTAGGGACCGATGGAGCCGACGATCCGCCCGAGGGTGATGTTGTCCGGCCAGTGCTCGACGCCGTCCTCGACCGCGTCCATGGTGACCTTGACCGAGAGCATTCCGTCCTGGGTGCGGGCCCGCAGGGCGCGCAGGAAAGGGGACGCGAGCACCGGTGCCCAGGCCAGTCCTGTGAGGACGGAGTGGTATGCCCCTGACATATCGGGGCGGCCGGAGGGGAGGTCGGCGCGCGGCCACAGGTCCTCCACGGCGGAGGGGAGGAAGTCGCCCCGCAGCAGTTCCTCGCCGTCCTTGCCGAGCAGGCGTGGCCGCCAGCCGTAGATCTCCGGCACCATTTGGTTGTGCGGGTCGAGGTCGACCATCTTGCCGTTGGTCCGCAGGTCGTCGTCGACGAGCCGGCCGCCCACCACCGGGTCCTCCCGCCCGTCGGTGACCTGCCGGCCGTCCGGGAAGCAGACGCTGGTCACGGACACATCGGCCAGCCGGAGCGTGCCAGGCCCGCGCGGGTTCCACAGCCCGTTGACGTCGGGCAGCTTCATCCGCCACTGGTAACGCGGCTCGAAGAGGTCGTTGTCGAAGTACTGCGGCACATTGTTGGCCGTGGCCACGTCGGTCTGGATCGTGCCCGCGAAGTTCAGCCTGGGGTACCCGAGGTAGGACACGGTCTTGTTCCTCTCCTCGTGGGCTAGCGGCTCTCGGAGCGGGCCCAGCGGACGTCCACCGGGAGCTTGGCCGGTGCGAGGTTCATCCGGGGCGCCGGATACTCCAGAGGGATGCTCCGGGAGACCGTGACGCGCGAACAGCGGTCCAGGAGCAGGGACATCGCGGTCTCGGCCACGACGCGGGCCAGCGGGGCGCCGAGGCAGAAATGCATGCCGTGCCCGAAGCCCAGATGGCGGTTGGGCGTGCGGCGGATGTCGAAGCGGTCCGGGTGCGTGAACTGGCTCTCGTCCCAGTTGGCCGACGCCGTCCAGACGGCGACGGGAGCCCCGGCGGACACCGTGTGCTCGCCGATCCGGCAGTCCTCGGTGGCCAGCCTCAGGGCGCGCGGCAGCGGCCCGCGGTAGCGGAAGACCTCTTCGATGGCCGGGGGGATGAGGCCGCGGTCGGCTCGTATCGCCGCCGCGGCGGCAGGGTTCTCGTCCAAGCACACGACAAGGTTCGCCAGCAGCATGGTCGTGGTGTTGTGCCCGGCGAGAAGCATCACCGCGGCCAGGCTCACAACGTCTTCGGTCGTCAGTCGCTCGCCGTCGACCTCGGCCGTGGCCAGTCGGCTGAGCAGATCCGTGTCCGGCTGCCGGCGGCGCCGGCGGACCAGTTCATGGAGGTACTGCTCCAACTGCTCCAACTCGCCGCCGAGTTGACCGTCGGCGGTGGCCGCCGCAGACGGGCCGGTCAGGGAGGCCGCCCAGCTCTGGAAGGCGCGCCGGTCGTCGTGCGGCACCCCCAGCAGCTCGCACAGCACGATCATCGGCAGGGGGTAGGCGAACCGGTCGAGCAGATCGAAGTGCTCCAGGCCGTCGAGCTCGTCCAGGATGCCATGGGCCGTCTCGGCGACCCGGGGCGCCAGCCGTTCCACCAAGCGCCGCGAGAACGCCTGGCTGACCAGGCCGCGGAACGAGCGGTGGGTGGCCGGGTCCATGGTGAAGAAGCTGGCGGAGGTCAGCCGCTCGATGACCGGCGGGACGAAGGTGTCTATTCCGGCGGCCCGGCTCGCGGCGCGCATGTCGGCCGAGAAGGAGGGATCGGACAGTACCCTTTGTGCCTCGTCGTAACCGAATACCTGCCAGGCGCGGATGGACTCGTCGTATCCGACGGGGCCGTTGTCGCGCATGTGCGTCAGCCAGGAATAAAACTCCGCCACCTCCTTGTCCGGAGGGCGGGCCGTATTGTCGTTGATTTCTGGCCCAGAAGGCAGCATGAGACTCCACCAGAAGCAATTGACGGCTGACGGGCAACTGGAGACTAACGCAGCTCAGTTGCCCTGTCAGTGTCGATCGTTCCACTGTCCTGCGGAGTCGGAGGGAATTCCCTGTGGGAAAGCGGTCGCCGCCAGTTTCTTTTCATCACCGCTTAAATAGCGCTGCCTTCGGGCCGAAGTCCCGGACCCCCGGGGGGAATGGAGGGTCCGGGACGACAAGGGCGCCCCGTCCGGGGCGTGCGCGGCGCCGTCAGGCGTCGCGGGTGCGCAGCACCCAGTAGCCGGCCGCGTTGGCGGCCAGGGCCCAGAAGGCCAGCAGCGCGACGGCTACCGGGGCGCTGTAGGTGTCGTTCTCCGACACGCCCATGAGTGCCATACCGGCCGGTCCCGGCAGATAGTCCGCGGCCTTCGCGATGAACTCCACCGAGATGGACTGCAGGGTCATGGGCAGCACGAGCAGCACCAGGAACCCCACGGTGAGGGTGCCCGCGACACTGCGTACCGCCGCGCCGATCCCGATGATGATCACGCCGACCGCACCGAGGTAGCCGCCGACGGCCAGTGCCTGGCGAACGGTCGCGCCCAGGCTCACCGGGTCCGCGATATCGCCCAGCGACGCGATCGCCGAGCCCAGCGCCACCGGCGTGAGCACCAGACCGGCCGCGTACAGCACCGGGAACAGCACAAGGCCCTTGGCCAGCAGCATGCGGTGCCGCACCGGCACCCATTGCAGGGTGGAGCGGATGCTGCCGGTCGCGTACTCCGTCGCGATCGTCATCGTTGCCAGGGCCAGCACGGCGAACTGCCCCATGAACATGACGCCCGTGCCGATGTTCTCCAGCGGTGCGGTCGGCGGTGCGCCGCCCGCGGCCCCCTGCGGCGAGGACCGCGCGGAGACGCCCACGATGACGGTGTAGGCGATGAGGAGCACCGCCGTGGCCGCCAGGCACACCCAGGTGGAGCGTACGGTCCACAGCTTGGTCCACTCGGCCGCGGTGGCGCCGGGCAGCCCGCCGCGACCGTGTGCCACCGCCGCGGGAGCGGTCGTCGTTCCGTCGTTCATGTGCTCGATCCGTCCGTCCGGTTCGTGGTCCGGGAAGTGCCGTACTCGACGCTCTCGGAAGTCAGTTCCATGTACGCCTCTTCAAGTGAGGGCTCCTGCAGGCTCAGTTCGTGCAGCCGGGTGCAGGCCTCGTGGGCGAGGTCACCCACTTGCTCGGCCGTGGCACCGCGCACGATCAGCACGTCGTCCCCGGCGTGGTCCGCGATGAAGCCCGCCGACGCGATGCGCAGCACCAACTCCTCCAGGCCGCGGGGTTCCGGGACCCGCACCCGTACCGTGCCCAGCGCACTGCGCTCGATCAGCCGCAGGATCGGCATGTCGGCGATCAGCCTGCCCTTGCCGATGACGACGACCTGGTCCGCGGTCTGCTGCATCTCGCTCATCAGGTGGCTGGAGAGGAAGACCGTCCGGCCCTCCTCGGCCAGTTCGCGGGCGATCCGGCGGACCCACCGCACCCCGTCGGGGTCCAAGCCGTTCACCGGCTCGTCGAAGATCAGCACGCCGGGATCGCCGAGCAGCGCTCCGGCGATGCCCAGACGCTGCCCCATGCCGAGGGAGAAGAGCCCGACCCGTCGCCCCGCGACCGACTCAAGGCCGACCACCTGGAGCACCTCGTCGACCCGTCGGCCCGGGATGCCGTTGCTGCGGGCCATCGCCAGCAGGTGGCCCCTCGCGGTCCGCCCGGGATGCAGCGCCTTGGCGTCCAGGAGGGCGCCGACCTCGCGCAGAGGATGGCGCAACTCCTCGTACGGCTTGCCGTTGACCAGTGCCTTGCCGGCGGTGGGACGGTCCAGGCCGAGGATCATCCGCATGGTGGTGGACTTGCCGGCCCCGTTGGGGCCGAGGAAGCCGGTCACACGGCCGGGCTTGATCTCCAGGCTCAAGTTCTCCACCGCGGTGACCGCACCGTAGCGCTTCGTAAGCCCGCTGAGGCTGATCATGCATGCTCCCTGTCGGTACGCCGTTGTCACTACCGTAGGAATCGGCGCAGGCCGGCACATCCGACGATGGGAATCGGCTGCCTGCCACTTTCGTAGGAGGCGGCCGTAGCTTCCGGTGGTCCGCCGACGGGCTCCCGGGAGGGTTATTCGTCGGGAACTTAAGGGTGGTGACTCTCTCTCGCGCTGGTTGTAGGGTCCAATTCGCCGGTGCGCGACGGGGGGTCGAACCAGTATTGAGCGGCGGAATCACCGGCCCACCGGAAGGAATCCGGTCGATGAATTCCCCCGTCATGCCGGGGGAGAGAAGGAATTACCGCGAACTGTCCGATCGGAAGTGCCACCGCCTCGGCGGACCACGCCGTGAACAGGGCGGGTGAAACCCCGTCGGTCCGCCGCGTGCGCGCCTTACTCGTGCCGCCGCCACCCGCATATCGCCTGAAGCCGGAGGCCCTCGACAGTGAACGCCGGATTCGACAGACGGACCTTTATCCGTACGGCGGCGGGTACCGGCCTGGCCGCCGTGTCCGTCACCGCCTGGGCGACGGGAGCGTCGAGCGCCTGGGCGGACGCCGGCCGGGAAGCGGCGGCCGACCCGTACGAACACGCCGTACGGGACGCCCGCATGGAATGGGCCCGGCTGCCGAAGGACTGGCACGCCGCACCGTACCTGGGCAATGGCCGATTGACCGCGCGGCTCGTCGCCGCACCGGGCGGACGTGGTGTGCGCCTCCTCCTCGGCGGGCCCGGCATACGCCCCGACGATCCCTCCCCCGGCCAACTGGACCTCGTCCCGCTCGGTGCGCCGACCGGGCTGGCCTGCGTACTGGATCTGTGGAACGCCGAGTTGACCGGGCGGCTCACCACCACCAGAGGCAGCGTCGTCTTCACCGCGCTGGTGGACCGGCACAGTCCGGCTCTCCTTCTCCGCACCACCGCGGAAGGAGGCGAACAGGTCTCCTTCACCGCCCCGTCCCGGGCCGGCCGGGGGCTGCCCCTGACCTGGGTACGGCAGGGCAGTGGCACCCACCGGCTGCTCGCCGCCTCGGCCGGGGAAGGGTCCGGGACGGACGAGGGCGCGCTGCGCGCCCTGCTGACGGCCGACGTGGACGGGACGATCGCGCGGCACCGAGCGTGGTGGCGGGCCTTCTTCCGGCGTGGTTACGTCTCCCTGCCGGACCGGACCCTCCAGCGGTTCCACTGGATCCAGCTGTACACCCTGGCCGCTGTCACCGACGCGTCCCCCGAGCGCCTCGGCCACGCCCCCGCGCTGCTCGGCCCGTCCGGCCACCTCGATATCGGTCCGGTGGCCACCGCGCTGGAGCAGGGCCCGCACCACAGCCATCGCCATGTGACCGGCGCCCTGCCCGGAGTGGGGTCGAAGGCCGGACGTACGGAGAACCCGGTGCGCGCCTCGGGCGCGCTCGCACTGTGGGAGGCCTACCGCTACACGGAGGACCGGCGCGTTCTGCGGGACCTCCTGCGGCCCGCGTTGTGCCGAGTGGTGGACTTCTACTCCGGCTTCCTCGTCGAGGGCATGGACGGACGGCTGCATCTGCCCGTTACGCACTCGCCCGGCCAAGCCGATGTCAGCGACTGCACCTACGACCTCTCCCTTCTGCGGTGGGCGGTGACGACGCTGATCAGCGCCACCCGCCGACTCGGCGTGGACGAACCGCGCATGGCCGGTTGGCAGGACATCGCCGCACGGCTCACCCCGTATCACCAGGACGACACCGGCGTCATGATCGGAGCCGGTGTCCGGGCGAGCCGCTCGCATCCGGTGCCCTCGCATCTGCTGTGGCTGCTGCCCCTGCGGGAGAAGGAGTGGAGCGATCAGGGCGACCGCGAGCTGATGCGGCGCAGTTTCGGCCACTGGTCGGGCATGCGGGACGCCTGGCACGGCGGGTCCTATGCCGTGGCCGCGTACCTGGCCGCGTCCTTGCGCGACGCGGAACGGGCGTCGGAGATGCTGCGCCACCTCACGCGCACGGGGGCGACCGGCGACGGGACACTGTCGCCGAACTCTCTGTACACGCACGGCACATCACCGTTCACCGCCGCGCCGTTCGAGGCGGGGCAGGCCCTTCTCGAACTCCTCGTCGGATCCGGAGGTGGCGCGGTCGACGTGTTCCCGGCCGTACCCGAGGGCTGGCGGGACGCGCGCGTCGTCGGGCTGCACGCGCCCGGCGGGTACGTCCTTGACGCGACGCGCCACGACGGGCACACGAAGGCGGTGCGGGTGCGCGGCGGGTCGGGCCGGCCACTGACCCTGCGGCACGGCATCGAGGGTGACACCGAGGCGTGGGTGAGCCGCCCCGGCGACGAGGGCCCGGGGCGCCGGGCGGAGCTCGGACATTCCGCCCCCGGAACGGCTCAGTTCCGGCTCGGCGAGGGCGAAACGCTGACACTCGTACACCGTGGCGCCGACCTGGTCTTCGAGGCGGATCAGGTTCCCGCCGCGGGCAGTGGCCGCCGCTGGGGCCTGCCCGGCTGACGGCGATATCGCGGCACAGCGCGGCACCGCCGCTGTGCCGCGATCTCCCGCCGCGTCCCGCGCCCGGCTACTCGCTCGCGATCGCGGCCAGCATGTTGGTGTTGGCCGCGCGGCGGGCCGGCCACATCGCCGCCAGCACGGCGGCGACCGTGATGCCGATCAGCGCGAGGCCGACCGCGGTGAACGGCATCGTGAAGTCCCACAGCCGCTGTCCGAACATGGCGTGCTGCATCACGGCCCCCGCCGGGACCCCGACGACCACTCCCAGCAGCGCGCCGAACAGAGAGATCGCGATGGACTCCGCCCTGATCGTCCGGCGCACCAGCAGCCGTTTGGCGCCCACCGCGCGCATCACACCGATCTCGCGGGTGCGTTCCATGACCGACAGCACCAGTGTGTTGACCACGCCGAACACCGCGATGACGATCGCCACGCCGAACATGGCGTACATCAGGGTGAACGCGAACCGCTGCTGGTCGACGCCCTGCTGGACGAGGCCCTCACGGTCCGTCACGGCCACATCGGGGCGGTCGCGGAACGCCGTCTCGATGCTCTCGCGCGCTTTGTCCGGGTCGGCCCCCGAGGCGTACAGGAGAGTGATCTGCTTGCGCAGTGCCTGTGGCGCCTTCGCCACGTCAAGGAAGATGCTCGCCTGCAACTCCGTGGCGTCGTAGACGCCCACGACCGACTGTGTGACCGAGGTCTTGGCGTCCAGCTTCAGTGTGAGTTCGTCGCCCATGCCCAGGTCCAGCATGTCGGCCTGGTTCTGCGAGATGACCACGCCTCGGGTCAGATCCGGGCTGCCCGCCGTGATGTTGGGCGTCAGCACCGTCCTCAGCGCCTCGGGCTCGATCGCGGTGATCCGCCGTACGGTCTCGCCGCCCGCGTAGGACAGACCGACCAGTACATCGCGGCCCCCGGCGACCTGGTCGACGCCCGGCAGCCCACGGACCTGGTCCGCCTCCGCGGGCGTGAGAGTGGACTCTCCACCGGCGGCCGACTGGAGCACGGTGGTCGTGATCGGTACGTTGGCCCGGGTCGTCGAGGCGATCAGCCCGGCGAAGGACGCGCTGAGCGTGGCGAAGGCACACACCAGCCCCAGGCCGACCGTGATGGCGGTCGCGGTGCCCGCCGTACGCCGCGGATCGCCCGCGGCGCTGCGCAGACCCAGCCGGACGGCCGGCCCACCCCGTACCCCGAGGATTCCGGTGACCGGACGCAGCACCTTCTCGGCGAAGAACGGGGCGAGCAGAATCATGCCGATGACACCGAGGACCGCGCCCACCAGCGCGATGATGCGCAGGGTGTTCGAAGAGCTCGGGTCCGCCGTGGCGATGACCATCGCCGCGGACACGACCAGGAAAGCCACCCCCAGCAGATTGCGGCGCCGCTTGGTGTCACGAGGGACGACCGCGTCGGTGCGCAGCGCGGCCACCGGTGGTACCGAGGCGGCCCGCCGCGCCGAGTTGTACGCGGCCAGTACCGTCACCAGGACGGCCACACCGAAGCCCAGCAGGATCGCGACCGGCCGGACGGTGAACTCGACATTGTCGTCGGGACGCAGCACGGAGATCATCAGCGGCCCGATCGCGACACCCGCCAGCGAACCGATCATGCCGCCGACCACGCCCAGCGCGGCCGCCTCCACGATGATTCCGGTACGCACCTGCCTCCTGCGCGCGCCGACCGCGCGCAGCAGCGCGAACTGCCGGGTGCGCTGAGTGACCAGCATGGTGAAGGTGTTGGCGATGACGAACATCCCGACCATCAGCGCGACCGCGGCGAACGGCAGCATCGTCAGCCTCAGGTCCTGCGCCTCGTCCTCGGACTGCGCGGTCGCGGCGTCGGCCAGTGCCTTGCCCGTCTCCACGGGGTAGGTGTCGGGCACCGTGCCGCGTACGGCGTCGGCGAGCGTGGCGGGGGTGGTCCCTGGCGCGGCCGTCAGCTCGACGCGGTGGAAGCGGGCACCGAGGAGCTTCGCGGCGGTGGCGTTGTCGTAGGCCACCACCGGGACAGCGTCGGACGCCTCGTCCGAGTCCGCCTCTGTCTGTGGTCCCAGACGGTGGTACGTGAACAGGGCGGTCACCTTGGCATGGTCAGAACGGCCGTCGGACAGCAGGACGCGCACGGTGTCGCCCACACCGAAACCGGCGGTCTCGGCGTCGGTCCGGTTGAGCGCGACCTGGCCGGGGCCCTTGGGGGCCTCACCCGCGTCCACCGTGAAGCGCTTGTCGCCGCTCCAGTTGGTACCGGCCCGGTCCAGAACCGTGCTCGCCTTGGCCAGCTTGCCGTCGTGTCCGACGATGCCGGCCCGCCCTACGGTCACTCCCCGCGCCTCGGCGACGCCCGGCAGCCCGGCCAGCCGGTCGCGTTCCGCCGTGCTGAGCACCGGATCCTTGCTCGGGCTCTGCACCGAGACGCTGACATCCTCCCGCGTCTTTCGCAGGGTGAGCGTCGCCGCGATGGAGTCGCTCACCACCCAGCTGCCGACCGTCGCGGTGACACCCAGGGAGATGGCCACGAGCGTCATCACCATGCGTCCCTTGTGCGCGAGCAGATCGCGCAGCATGGTCCTCAGCATCAGGCCACGGACCTTTCGAAGGACTTCATACGCTCCAGCACACTGTCCGCGGTCGGTGCGAGGATCTCGTCGACGAGACCACCGTCCTTGAGGAAGAGCACCCGGTCGGCAAAGGCGGCGGCACTGGGTTCGTGGGTCACCATCACCACGGTCTGGCCGAGGTCGTCGACGCTCCGGCGCAGGAACCGCAGCAGTTCCGCGGAGGCGGTGGAGTCCAGCGCGCCGGTCGGTTCGTCGGCGAACACCACTTCCGGCTGGGTGACCAGGGCCCGGGCACAGGCGACACGCTGTTGCTGGCCGCCGGAGAGCTGGCTCGGCCGGTGGTGCAGCCGGTCCCGGAGGTTCACGGTGGTGATGATCCTGTCCAGCACCTCCTTGTCGGGCTTGCGCCCGGCGAGGTCGAACGGCAGCAGGATGTTCTCCAGGGCGGTGAGGGTGGGCAGCAGGTTGAACGCCTGGAAGACGAAGCCCACGCGATCCCGCCGGAGATCGGTGACGGCGTTGTCGCTCAGCCCGGTCAGCTCGGTGTCGCCGATCCACACCGTGCCCTCGTCGGCCTTGTCCAGGCCCGCGACGCAGTGCATCAGCGTCGACTTTCCGGAGCCGGAGGGGCCCATGATGGCGGTGAACTCCTGGCGCGTGAACTGTACGTCGACGCCTGAGAGGGCGGTCACCCGGGCGTCGCCGGATCCGTAGTGCTTGCCCAGCCCCGAGGCCCGGACAGCGGCCGTTGTCTGTGTCATGGAAGTGAGTCTGCGAGAACGGGGCCCGGGCCACGTCGCCGGAAAGTCCACGATCACGCCCCACTTAGGTCACAGGCACACCCAACCTTCGTGGGGGCCGGATACAGACGCACGACGGACGTGGACGCCCCGGTGAACAACTACGCTCGGCGTGTGACCCGACGTACGCGGACGACCACCGAACCAGCACTTCGAGCACGCGTATTGCGATGGCTGGACCGCTGGGGCCCGAGACTGCTGGCGATCGTGCTCGCCGT
Organism: Streptomyces sp. NPDC051662; assembly: GCF_040681655.1. Lineage (NCBI taxonomy): Bacteria > Bacillati > Actinomycetota > Actinomycetes > Kitasatosporales > Streptomycetaceae > Streptomyces > Streptomyces sp. NPDC051662. The sequence continues at coordinate 90,892 of NZ_JBFAZD010000025.1, read as the reverse complement.
CGGCGCGTTCATCCCCATCGACGGCCAGCCGGTCCCTCACGTACAGGCGGAACTGGGGCTCACGCCGTGGCCGGCGTTGATCCTCGCCGTGGCCGTCGCGGCCGGCTCCGCGGCCTCGGTCCTGGTCCTCTCGCGCATGCGCTGGCCCGTCGTCCTGGTGGGCTGCGCCTCATGGGTTCTGACCTCCGTCTGGGCCACCCTGTGCGTGGCGTCGTACGTCGTCGGTTCCACCGTGCGCCGGCCGCTCCAGCAGATGTCCTACGTGGCCGGGGCCACCGCGATCACGGTGCTGCCGACGGCTACGGGCCTGGCCATCGGGCTGCCGGGGGTCTTCTGGCAGGACATGCTCTCGTCGCTCGGCGGCGCCGGGCTGTTCGTCTGGCTGCCCTTCGCCCTCGGGCTGTGGAACAAGGCCCGCAGGGACGTGGTCGAGAGCCTGCACGAGCGGGCGGAGCAGCTGGAGCGTGAGCAGGCGGCCCGCGCGGAACAGGCGCGTCTGCAGGAACGTGCCCGCATCGCCCGGGACATGCACGACGTGGTCGCCCACCGGGTCTCGCTCATGGTGTTGCACGCCGGCGCCCTGGAGATCAACGCGAAGGACGAGGGGACCGCTGTCGCGGCGGAGCTCATCCGGACCACGGGCCGTGAGGCCCTCGCACAGCTGAGGGACGTCATCGGCGTGCTGAAGGCGGCGGAGGGCGAAGGAGTGGCGCTCGGACCGCAGCCCACACTGGTGGACCTGGAAAGGCTCCTCAACCAGTCGCGCGCCGCCGGCATGTCCGTCAGCAGACGGGACGAAGGTACGCCGCAACGGCTGCCCACCCTGCTCGAACACGCCGCCTACCGTGTGGTGCAGGAGGCCCTCACCAATGTGCACAAGCACGCCGGGGCGGCCGGCACCGAGGTCGTCGTCCGCTACCACCCCCACGATCTGGAGATCGCCGTGCACAACAACGCCCCCGACGGCCCCGTCGAGTTGCTGCCGGGCAGTGGCATGGGGCTCGTCGGGCTGCGCGAACGCGTCGAGCTGCTGGACGGCGAGTTCACCGCGGAGCCGAGGGCGGGCGGCGGTTTCTCCGTCCGCGCACAGCTGCCCATTCCCACGCAACTCATGGAGGAACACAAGTGATCCGGGTCCTGGTCGTCGACGACGAAGCCCTGGTACGGGCCGGGCTGCGCATGATCCTGGATCCGGCCGAGGACATCGAGGTGGTCGCCGAGGTCAGCGACGGCAGTGAAGCCGTGACCGCGGTGGCGAAGTACCGTCCGGACGTCGTGCTCATGGATGTACGTATGCCCGGCATGGACGGACTGACAGCCCTCAAGGAGCTGCGCCGCTCGCCCGGCGCGCCCAAGGTCATCATGCTGACCACCTTCGACATCGACGACTACGTACACACCGCACTGCGGAGCGGCGCGGCCGGCTTCCTGCTCAAGGACACGTCCCCGCGCGACCTCGCCGACGCCGTGCGCACGATCGCCGAGGGAAGCGCGATGCTCACCCCCAGGATCACCAAGCGGCTGATCGACACCTTCGCCGGGCTGGAATCGGGCGACTCCGCGAAGGCCCGCGAGAGAATGGCGGTACTGACGGACCGTGAGGAGGACGTGGTCCGCGCCGTGGCCAGGGGGCTGTCGAACGCCGAGATCGGCCGTGCGCTGGCCATGAGCGAGGGCACGGTGAAGTCCCATGTGAGCCGTGCCCTCGCCAAACTGGGGCTCTCGAACCGGGTCCAGGTGGCGCTCCTCGCCCGTGACGCCGGCATGAGCTGAGCGGAGCGCCTACGGCGCGACCGAAAGACGGTGCCCGCCCGGCGAGAGTCGGGCGGGCACCGTCTGTTTCTGTCCCCGCCCGGTGGGGAGGCGGTCCGACCGATCGTCTCGGTACGGCTGCCACAAAAGTGGAGGCGAGCGTCATCGTTCGTCCGTAGTGGAGGCACACGTTCGGACTTTACGGTCGAGACCAGTTCAGGGGGCGCGACCGGTGTGGAGGAGAACCAGGCATGGATGAGTGGTCGAAGGGCTCGGACGGCTCGGCGGGGACGGGGAGACGGGACGCCGTCGATCTGCTTCCGTTACCGGAGGACGCGGCCACCGGCCTCACCTCCGCCGAGGTGGCGCGGAGGACCGAGCTGGGTCGGATCAACGACGTACCCGTGCGGTCAAGCCGCAGCATCGGCGAGATCGTCAGGGCCAATGTCTGTACCCGCATCAACGCCGTCATCGGTGTGCTGTTCGTGATCATCCTGATCGTCGGGCCCATCCAGGACGCCCTCTTCGGTGGTGTCATCCTCGCCAACACGCTCATCGGTGTGTTCCAGGAGGTGCGCGCCAAGCGGACCCTCGACCGGCTCGCCATCGTGGGCGAGGCCCGCCCGACGGTGCGCCGTGACGGAAAGACCGTCGAACTGGCCCCGGCCCACATCGTTCTCCATGACGTCATCGAACTCGGCCCCGGAGACAAGGCCGTTGTCGACGGCACCGTGGTGGAGGCGGACAACCTCGAAGTGGACGAGTCGCTCCTGACCGGTGAGGCCGATGCCGTACTCAAGAGCCCGGGGGACAAGGTGATGTCCGGGAGCTTCGTCCTGGCCGGTACAGGCGCGTTCGTCGCCACACGCGTCGGCCGGGACGCGTACGCCGCTCAACTGACGGAGGAGGCCCGTCGCTTCACGCTCGTCAACTCCGAGCTGCGTAACGGGATCAACACCATCATCAAGTACGTCACCTATGCCATCATTCCCGCCGGCGTCGCTCTGATCATCAGTCAGCTGGCCGTCGGCGGCGGCGATGTCCCGGAAGCTGTGCGGCGCATGGTCGCCGGGATCGTGCCCATGGTTCCCGAAGGGCTCGTGCTGCTCACCTCGGTCGCCTTCGCGGTCGGTGTTGTCCGGCTCGGCAAGAAGAAGTGTCTCGTGCAGGAGCTGCCGGCCATCGAGGGGCTGGCGCGCGTGGACACCGTCTGTCTGGACAAGACCGGAACCCTGACAGAGACGTCCATGGACGTCGACGAGGTGCACCAGATCGAGCAAGGCGTGCCCGTGGCGAACGTGCTCGGCGCCCTCGGCGCGGTGGACAGCCGTCCCAACGCCAGTATGCGGGCCATCATCGAAGCGTATCCGGCCCCCGAGGGATGGACCGAGCGGGAGAGCGCCCCGTTCTCCGCCGCCCGCCGCTGGAGCGGCGCGACCCTGACCGACCGCGACGGCGGGACGTCGACCTGGCTGATCGGCGCCGCCGATGTGCTGCTCCCCCAGGGACATCCCGTGCTGGTCGCCGTGGACGCCTATGGCGAACGCGGTCTTCGTGTGCTGCTCGTGGCGCGCTGCTCCATCCCACTGAGTGAGGCTCTGCACATGCCGGAGAGGGTTACGGGCGCGGCGGCCCCGGTCGCCGTCGTGGTCATCAGACAGCGCACCCGCAAGGAAGCCCCGGCCACCCTCAGGTACTTCGCGGAGCAGGGCGTGGACACCAAGGTGATCTCGGGTGACAACGCGCTCTCGGTGGGCGCGGTGGCGCGTGGGCTCGGACTGCCCGGCAGCGATCGTCACATAGACGCCCGCAGGCTCCCCGAGGACCGTGACGAACTGGCCGACGCCGTCGAGAGCAACGCCATCTTCGGCCGGGTCGGACCTCAGCGCAAACGCGACATGGTCGCCGCCCTCCAGTCCCGGGGCCACACGGTGGCGATGACGGGAGACGGTGTGAACGACGTGCTCGCACTCAAGGACGCGGATGTCGCTGTCTCCATGGGAACCGGAAGTCCGGCCGCCCGCTCGGTCGCCCAGATCGTCCTTCTCGACAACAACTTCTCGTCCCTGCCGTCCGTGGTGGCCGAGGGACGGCGTGTCATCGGCAACATCGAGCGCGTCGCCAACCTGTTCCTCACCAAGACCATGTACTCCGTACTGCTGGCCATCGTTGTCGTCCTCGCCAACGTTCCCTATCCGTTCCTGCCCAGGCACCTCACCCTGATCGGCTCGCTCACCATCGGCATTCCGGCCTTCTTCCTCGCCCTCGCCCCCAACACGGAGCGCGCCCAGCCCCACTTCGTCCGGCGGGTGCTCAGGTTCGCCGTTCCGTGCGGCGTCGTGGCCGCCGCGGCCACCATGGCCTCGTACGCCACCGCCCGTTCCGTGTACGACGGGAACCTGGAGGCGGAGACCTCGGCGACGACGCTCACCCTTTTCCTGGTCGGGCTGTGGGTGCTGTCCATCGTCGCGCGCCCCTATACCTGGTGGCGCGTGCTGCTCGTGTTCACCATGGCGCTGTCCTTCGCGGTGGTGCTGGCCGTGCCGTTCCTCCGGAGCTTCTTCCAGCTGGAGTTGGTGGGCACCAGCGCGCCGGGGGCCGCGGCGGGGATCGCCGTCGCGGCCGGTCTGCTGCTCGAAGGCGTCTGGCGGCTCGCGCGCCGCCGGACGGCTAAGGGGACCGAGCGGGACTGACGCCCGAGGCCGGCCGCCGGAGCGAGGGCCGCGCGTACGGGCGGGACACCAGGTGCCCCGCCGGGCGGTCACACGGGGGAGAGGGGCCGTGCGCCGGTCAGTCCCAGCAGCCGCGCCAGCCGGGTGTACGAGTCGAGCAGCGCCTCGCGGTCGTAGGTGCTGGTCGTGACGAGGAACTCGTCGGCCCCGCCGCGCGCCAGCAACTCCCGGAGACCGGCCGCCACCTCGTCCGCCGTACCGTACAGGTGCCCGTGTTGCGCCTCCTCGAAGAGCGCGCGCTCGCGTTCCGTCATGGCGGTGGCGAGAATCGTCTCGACCGGGGCCAGCGGCGGGAACTCCCCGTGGGTGCGGGAGTACGCCGTCGACCAGGCCTCCGGGAGCAGCAGCGCGCGCGCCTCCCGTGTGGTCCGTGCCACCGCGACCGTGCCGGACAGGACGACATACGGCCGCTCGCCCCAGGCGGAGGGGCGGAAGTCCCGGCGGTACTCCTCGATGGCCCGGAGCATCGCGTCCTCACCCCGTACGGCCGCGATGACCAGTGGCAGCCCGGCCTCCGCCGCGACCCGTGCGCCCCGTCCGGTGGCCAGGACGAAGACCGGGACACGCAGCCCTTCCGCGGGGTGCGCGTGGACCTGGGGGTGCGCGGTCCTGGCGCCGGTGAAATATCCCAGGAGTTCGGCGAGTTGCTCCGGGAAGTCGGCCGCGTCCTCCTTGCCCCGGCCGAGTGCCTTGCGTATCCCGTCGGTGAACCCCACCGACCGCCCGAGCCCCATGTCGATACGGCCCGGGAAGAGGGATTCCAGCACCCCGAACTGCTCGGCGACGACGAGCGGTTGGTGGTTCGGCAGCATCACACCGCCGGTCCCCACACGGATCGTCGACGTGGCGGCGGCCACGGCCGCCGCGAGCACGGTCGGAGCCGAGCCGGCGACGCCCGGCACGCTGTGGTGCTCGGATACCCAGAAGCGGTGATAGCCGAGGGCCTCGATCCGCCGGGCGAACGCGACGCTGTCGCGCAGCGCCTGTGGACCGTCCGACCCCTCCCGGATACGGGAGCGGTCCAGCACGGAGAAGGGAACAGTCGCGGCGATACTCACATCTTTCTCCAACAACCGCGCCGTACGAGGATTCCCGGAGGCCGGGGTTCGCCTTTCGGCGCACCTGCTGGCCGGTATCGTACGGAACCTCGCCCGTGGTACGGACCGGCGGTTATGTTTGGGCCATGTACCACGTCTGGGGGTCGCCATGAGAGCGTTCTGGACCGTCCTGGCCATCCTCTTCGCAGCCCTCACCGTCGGAAGCCTCGCCGCACTGAACGAGGGAGCCGGCGGGTCGATCGGGCTCAGTGACATCGCCGTGGCGGCGGTGCTCGCCACGCTGGCCTGGCTCAGCTGGGGCGCCCGACGGTGAGAGGTCCGCGCCGGCGGCTCCAATCGCCGTAGAAGGGCCGTAGGGCTTCATCGACGCCCTACGGCCCCTGTCGTCCGTCGCGGTCGGCGGCCAGGTCCCCGAGGCCGCCAACCGGTCTCCGCCGGTTCCGCCGACTCCGCCGCTCCTCGCGGGGATCAAGACTGTTTGACGCGCGCCTCGCAGGCACGGATCAGTTCCAGGTGCTTCGCCACTACGGGGCGTGCCCCGCGGGCGGCTGCCTTGACCTCGGCGTTGCCTCCCTTGGCGATCTCGCTGTCGATCAGGGCCAACGTCTCCTCGTGGCTCTTGGCCTCGGTGGTCAGCCAGTCGGTGTTGTACGCGCTCGTACCCACGACGCCCTGCAGGGCGGTCATCGTCTTCTCCTGCGCGGCGGAGGGCGAGGCGGAGAGCGGGACGTGGAGTTTGCTCGCCAACGCCTTGACGCCGACGTCCAGTTTCCTGTGGTCGCGCACCAGCGTGGCGCCGACCGACTTCACGCAAGCCGCCGTGGCGTTCTTGCGTGCGCTCAGTCCGGCCGCGATCTCCGCCAGGTTGCCCTGGTGAATCGCCTTCAGGAACGGCGCGTCATCGGCGGCCGAGGCCGCCGCGTACGCGGAAGGCGCGGAGATGCCGGCCAGCGCCGCCAGCATCGTGGCGGCGGCTATGCGTCGCACAGCGATCATCTGCGTTGCTCCCTTCGCCCGGTCCGGGACGCACACAGGTCGGTGTCGGACCGGTCGTTGGACAAGCACCCGAGTCGGTGCCCGGAGCCCATGCATTCCCTTGCCGCGCACGCCGGTCACACAATCACCCCGCAGTCACACGAATGGCCGCCAACTCGCGGGTGCGGCAGCCGGTCGCGCCCCGTGGCGTGACAGCGGATTGAGGGGTGACGATGCTAACTGGGAAGTGTTAGCGTTGATACTGCCGGGTTGCGGACAGGGCTATCCGGTCGAGACAAGGAGAGCAGCGCCATGACCGAGCAGACCGTTTCTCCCCGCCGGGTGGCGATCGTCACCGGAGGGTCCCGCGGCATCGGCCGCGAGAGCGCCGAGCGGCTGGCCGCCGACGGCTTCGCCGTCGTCCTCAACTACGCCGGGAACGACACCGAGGCCGAGGCGGCGGTCGCCGCCATCACCGCCGCCGGCGGGCGGGCGATGGCGTTCCGGGCCGACGTGGCCGACGAGACGGCCGTCGCGGCGCTCTTCGACGCGGCGGAGGCCGCGTACGGCGGGATCGACGTGGTCGTGCACGCGGCGGGCGTGATGACGCTGGCGCCGCTGGCCGAGATCGACCTCGACGCCTTGGACCGTATGCACCGTACGAACATCCGCGGGACGTTCGTCGTGGACCAGCAGGCCGCGCGCAGGCTCCGGGCGGGCGGAGCGATCATCAACTTCTCCAGCTCCGTCCTGGCGCTGGCCCTCCCCGGCTACAGCGGCTACGCCGCCACCAAGGGCGCGGTCGAGGCCATCACGCTGATCCTCGCCCGCGAGCTGCGCGGCCGGGACATCACCGTCAACGCCGTGGCCCCCGGGCCCACCGCCACCGCGCTGTTCCTGGACGGCAAGGACGAGCAGACCATCGCGAAGCTGGCCGGCCAGGCGCCCCTGGAACGGCTGGGCGCCCCGCGGGACATCGCCGAGGTCGTCGCCTTCCTCGCCGGTCCCGCCCGCTGGGTCAACGGGCAGGTGCTGCGCGCCAACGGCGGCATCGTCTGACGCGCCGCGCGCCGTCCCGCCGGCTCCCGCCCCGGCCGGCGCCGACGCGTCCCAAGTGGCCGGCGCCATCGTCGCGATGGTCGGCACGCCGTGCCTTCCGCCCGGGGGCGGAACGGTCAGATCTGGGCGAGGCCGCCGTCCACGAAGAGTTCCGCGCCGGTGGTGAAGGAACTCTGGTCCGAGGCGAGGAAGACGGCCATCGCGGCGACCTCGTCAGGGCGGCCCATCCGGCCCAGCGGGATCTGGGCCGTGAAGCTGTCCTTGAGCTTCTGCCGCGCCTGCGCGTTGTTGCCCGCCAGGCCCTCGATACCGGGGGTCTCGATCGGCCCCGGCGAGATGGCGTTGACCCGGATCCCGCGGTCGGCGAGCTCCGCCGCCCAGGAGCGGGCGAGGTTGCGGATGGCGGCCTTGGTGGCGCTGTACACGCTCATCGCCTCGATGCCGAGCGAGGCGTTGGTGGAGGAGAGCACGATCACGGACGCGCCGTTGGGCAGGAGCGGCAGGGCCTTCTGGACGGTGAAGATCAGCCCCTTGACGTTGATGTCGAAGGTGGTGGAGTAGTGCTCCTCGGTGATCTTCCCGAGCCGTGCGAGTTCACCGCCGCCCGCGTTGGCCGCCACGACGTCCAGCCATCCGCTGCGGGTTTCGATCGTCTCGAAGAGGGTGTCGAGATCGCGCAGGTTCGACACATCGCTCCGTACGCCGACGGCCCGCTCTCCGATGGCTTCCACGGCGGCGTCCAGTTCGGGCTTGCGTCGTCCGGTCAGATAGACGGTGGCGCCTTCTTCGGCGAACCGGCGTGCGATGGCGAACCCGATGCCCTTCGAGCCGCCGGTCACGAGGGCCACCTTGTTTTCCAGCTGTCCCATGACATCCATCCTTGAGGTAATGAGTTTTGTTACATTAAGGAGTGCGAAAAACGACATGCGCGCGCACCGGCGATACGACGCGCCGAGAAGCACCTCTCCTAACCGGCGGCCAGCACGTTCTGGAGGACATCGGCCAGCGTGGTGCGGGCCAGCTCGTCGCGCAGGACGACATCGATTCCGTCGTACACGCTCTTCATCGTCGGCCGGATCCCGAAACCCACCGGACAGTCCAGGTTCGGTTCCGCGCGGTGCATGGCGAACAGGGGGCTGGGCTCCACGGCGTCGTAGACATCCAGCAGTGTGATGGCTTCGAGTCCACGCGTCAGTGTCCAGCCCGCGCCCGCGCCGCGCCGGGATTCGACGATCCCGGCCTCGCGCAGCTCGCCGAGCAGCCGCCGGATGACCACGGGGTTGGTGTTCACGCTTCCCGCGATCTGCTCCGAGGTGGCGATCTCATGCCCCTGGCGCCGGTGGAGCTCCATCCAGGTCAGCGCATGGGCCGCGACCGTCAGTCTGCTGTTCGCGCTCACTCGCTCTTCACCTCCCGGCCCCTCCCGTGATTCCCGCACCGCCGGATTTCCGTGCCGCTAGTCGCAACGGTAAAGGTTACGACAGGGCGCGTCAATCGCGCGTCTGTTCAGCGCGGGCCACTGACATTAGGGTCGGCCGGTGTGAGGGAGACCGATCTGGAACTGAGCGACGGCCGCACGCTGCGTGTCTACGACACGGGCGTGGACGACTCCGACGGCGCCCTCGCCGTCTTCTGGCACCACGGGACGCCGAACATCGGCGCGCCGCCCGCGCCTCTCTTCCCGGCCGCGGCCCGGCTCCGTATCCGCTGGGTGTCGTACGACCGGCCCGGATACGGCGGATCGTCCCCTCGTCCGGGCCGTGACGTGGCCTCGGCGGCCGGTGACGTCGCCGGTATCGCCGACGCGCTGGGCATCCACCGGTTCGCGGTCATGGGACATTCCGGCGGCGGCCCGCACGCCCTGGCCTGCGCGGCGCTGCTGCCGGACCGCGTCCTCGGTGTCATCGGCGTGGCCGGGCTCGCTCCGTTCGGCGCCGAAGGGCTCGACTGGTTCGGGGGCATGACGGATTCCGGGGTGGCGTCACTGCGCGCCGCCGCGGAGGGGCGCGCGGCGAAAGAGCGGCACGAGGCGTCGGGCGCCGCGTACGACCCCGAGTTCACCCCCGCCGACCAGGCCGCGCTCGCCGGGGCGTGGTCATGGCTGGGCGAGGTCGTCGGCCCGGCCGTCGCGGCGGGTCCTGCCGGGCTGATCGCCGACGACCTGGCGTACGTCGCCCCTTGGGGATTCGATCCCGCGCGGGTCGGCGCACCCGTGCTGCTCCTGCACGGCGGCCGGGACCGGATCGTGCCCAGCACGCACGGCCAGTGGCTCGCGAGCCACTGCCCCTCGGCGGAGCTGCGACTGAGCCCGGACGACGGGCATATCTCGGTGCTGAACTCGGCTGAGGCCGCGCTGGAGTGGCTCAGGGCCCGCGCCGACGGGAGCGGCACCCCGCGCTGAGGCGACCGGCGATCAGCGGGCAGGTCCCCGGGCGGTCGGCGAGGGCTCCCGTGCGGTGAGATCGTGCCCTGACACGTCGTTGTGCGAACGAACACCCCAATGTGCCTTCTTTCTCAGGAAGTTGATCCACCACATGATGTGGTCGCACGCTATGTGGATCACCTCTATTGTCATCCGGCCACGCGTGGCCGAAGATCCTCGGCACCGCACCCCTGGACCCATGGACCTCTGGAGTCACTGAGTCCTGGAGCCACGGAGTCCTGGTCTCACCGTCACCCGGGCCCGGGACAGCGGCGGCCAGGACGCTCGACAGGAGGACACCCGATGACCACAGCGCCCCCGCGGGAGCCGGCCCCACCGACCCCGACCGGCAGGGAGCCCTGGCCGGCGCGTATGGCGCTGCGCTTCACCGCGTTCTCCGAGAGATGGCTGCCGGACGCGCTGGGCTTCGTACTGGTGGGCACGTTCGCGGTCTTCGCGCTCGGCCTCGTGACCGGCGAGGACCTGGTCGGCGCCCCGTCGGACCCGGCGGCCACGACCGGCTACGGGCTGGTGGACGCGTGGGGTCAGGGCTTCTGGTCGCTGATCACGTTCACGCTCCAGATGGCGATGATCATTATCGCCGGGTACGCGGTCGCGGTCTCACCACCGGTCGGGCGGCTGATCGGCCGGCTCGCGCGGGTGCCCCGTACGCCCCGCGGAGCCATCGCGTACACCGCGGCCGTCGCGATGGTGACGTCCTACCTCAACTGGGCCTTCAGCCTGATCTTCACGGCGATCCTCGCCAAGGAGATCGCGCGCAGGGTCTCGGGTGTCGACTACCGGGCCCTCGGCGCGATGGCGTTCCTCGGACTCGGCACCGTATGGGCCCAGGGCCTCTCCGGGTCCGCGGCGCTCCAGGTGGCCGGCGAGGCGTCGAGCCCGCCCGCCGTACAGAAGGTCATCGAGGAGGGGCGCGGCAGTGGTCTCATCCCGCTGACGGAGACCATCTTCCTCTGGCAGGGCATGGTGGCCACGGCGATCGTCTTCGTCGTCGCCGTCGGTATGGCCTGGTTCCTGTCGCCCTCGCCGGAGCGCGCGAAGACCGCCGAGGAGATGGGTGTCGAGCTGGGGCCCAGCGTGGCGAACGAGCGGGCGGAGCCGCGCCGAGGCCGGCCGGGGGAGTGGATCGAGTACAGCCCCGTCTTCGCGATCCTGCTGTTCGCGCTCGGAGTGTGGTACCTGGCACGGCACTTCGCCCGCGCGGAGGGCAGCGCCCTCAACGCCCTGGATCTGAACACCGTCAACCTCATCCTCATCCTGCTGGCGCTCATCCTGCACTGGCGTCCGGTACGGCTGGCTCAGGCGGTCAAGGAGGGGACACCGGCGGCTTCGGGCGTGCTGCTCCAATTCCCGCTGTACGGCGGGATCTTCGGGATGATCGCCTTCACCGGGCTGAGCAAGACCATCGCCGGCTGGCTGGTATCGGTGTCGAACGAGTTCTTCTACCCGGCCTTCATCGCGATCTACAGCTGTGTGCTCGGCGTCTTCGTCCCCAGCGGCGGCAGCAAGTGGGTCATCGAGGCGCCCTACGTCCTGGACGCGGCCAACCAACTCCAGGTGAACCAGGGCTGGGTGGTCGTGGTGTACGACCTCGGCGAGGCGAGCGCCAATCTCCTCCAGCCGTTCTGGATGCTGCCCACGCTGACGATCCTCGGACTCAAGGCACGCGACATCATGGGCTACACCTTCGCGATGTTCCTGGTCTGCTTCCCGGTCGTGCTGATCGTCGTCACCCTGTTCGCCCGCACGCTGCCCTTCCCCTGAGCGCCGGGGCGAACGCGGCACCCCGATGACCCGCCGGGGGCCGGACGATCCCTCGCTGCCCGGCCCAGCCGCGCTATCGGGGCGCGGACGGAGTCGAGGAGTTCCGCGCCAGGCTGGTCGAGGAGGCCGGAGTCGCCGCTGACGCGGACCGCCCTGGGCTCGGTCGTCCAGGGGCGGCATCGACGCGGTGCTCGATGGATCACCGGAATTGCCCACTCGTGCCAGAACGCGTGGCTGGTTGACTGTTCTGGGCCCACTCGCGGCCGATTCTGGCCGTTTACGACCAGGGGTGTAGGCCGTGGACCATAACAGGGCCAGGATATAGCCGTGGTGGGCAACCTTCCCGTCGTGACGACCAGCTTCGTGGGCCGGAACAGCGAGCTGGGCTGGATCGAACGGGCATTCGCGGAGCACCAGTTGGTCACGCTCACGGGCAGTGGAGGTGTGGGCAAGAGCCGGCTGGCGCTGCGTGCCGCCGAGCGGGCGGCCGGCCGGTTTCCTGATGGGGTGTGGTGGGCGGATCTGTCGCCGTTGTACGACGAGAGGCTGTTGCTGGGGACGGTGTGTGATGCCGTCGGGCTCTCGGATCATTCGCTGCGCTCGCCGGTGGAGGCGTTGTGCGAGTGGCTGGCGGGGCGACGGTTGCTGCTGGTGCTCGACTGCTGCGAGCGGACGGTGGCCGCGGTCGGGCATCTGGTCGGTGAGCTGCTGACGGCCGCGCCCGGCCTGACCGTGCTCGCCACGAGCCGGCAGCCGCTCGGGGCGAGGGGTGAGATCCGCCTCGACGTACCGCCGCTGCCCCTGGCGGGCGATGACGACGCGCTACGGCTCTTCCGTGACCGGGCGGCCCGTACCGCGCCGCGGGTGTCCCTGGACGACCCGGGTACGGCCGCCGCGGCCGTCCGGATCTGTCACCGTCTCGAAGGCGTTCCGCTGGCGGTCGAACTGGCCTGTGCCCGGCTGGCCGATCACTCGGTCGAACGTGTCGCGGATCTGCTGACCAACCGGCTGGATGTGCTGACCGACGACACGGTCTGGCCCCGCCGCCATCGCGCGCTGCGTACCGCGATCGGGTGGAGCCATGAGCTGTGCGCCCCGCTCGAACGTCTCCTCTGGGCCAGGCTTTCCGTCTTCCGCGGCGACATCGGGGCGGACGACGCGCGGGCGGTGTGCGCCGGAGGTCCGCTCAGTGCCGAGGCGGTCACCGCCGCCCTGGCGGGACTCGTCGCCAAATCCGTCCTGCGCCGGGAAGGGGGCGAGGGCGACCGTTACCGCATGCTCGACACCCTCCGCGAATACGGCGCCATGTGGCTGGGCGAACTGGGTGAGGAGCGGCTGCTCGCCGACCGGCACGCCGCGTACTTCGCCGACCTCGCCCGCCGGGCCCACGCCGGCTGGCTCGGCCCGGACCAGGTCGCCTGGTACCGGCGCGTCGCCGACACCCACGCCGATCTGTGCGCGGCCATCGACCATCTCCTCGAACACGACCCGGCGCAGGGCGTGGAGATGGCGGGCCGCACCGGGCTCTTCTGGAGCTGCTGCGGCCATCTCCACCAGGCCCGCAGCTGTCTGGAACGCGCGCTGCGCCGCCACCCCGCCGGAGGACCGCACCGCACCCGCGCCCTCTGGGCCCTCGGCATCACCCTCGCGCTCCAGGGCGACCACGAGGCCGCCCGCCGGGTCGGTGAGGAGTGCAGCGTCTCCGCCTGGCATGACAACGAGCCGGAATCCCTGCTCTCCGCCGCCCACCTCGTCGGCTTCAACTGCCTGATGATGGGCCGCCCCCTGGCCGCGCACACCGTCTGCGACCGCGCGCTGCGCAATCTGCCGGGCGATCCGCGCGAGGCCCCGTCACAGTTGCGCTGCCGGGTGATAAGGCTTTTCGCGCTCACCGCGCTCGGCCGACTCGACGACGCGCGCGAGGAGGCCGCCGGGCTGCAACGGCTCAGCCTGCGGTACGGCGAGCGCTGGGCGCGTGCCTACGCCGACCACCAACTCGCCTTCATACACCTCTTGCAGGGCCGCCCGCGCGATGCCGAGGGCCACGCGCGGGCGATGCTCGCGGGCAAGTACGAGCTGCACGACAGTCTCGGGATCGCTCTCGGTCTCGATCTGCTCGCCGGAGCGATCGCGGTCCAGGGCGACGGTGTGGAGGCGGCCCGTACGTACGGCACGGGACACGCGTACTGGCGCATGATCGGCCACCCCCATCGCGGTTCCCCCGAACTCGGCGCGCTCCGTGAGGAGTGGGAGCGGCGGGCACGCGAGGCCGCGGGCGACCCCGCCTACGAGAGGGCGTACGACCGGGGTCTGGCCGACGACGCCAGGAGCGGGCTCGTCCGCGCGCTGCAGGGCCATCTGCCGTCATAGAGCCCCGCTCCACACGAGGACGGGGGAGGACGGGGCCCGAAGGCTGATCACAACGTCACACGGGTCGGAGCGCTCTCACACCTTCCGGTTCTCGGAGCGGACCATCCACGCGTGCTTTTCGAGGGTGTCGATGATCGAGTGGAGGATGTCCGCGGTGGACGGGTCCGCCTTGTCCACGCCGTCGTGCAGGCGCCGCATGGTCGCCGTCGTCGCGTAGAGGCGCGTCGTGATGAGATCCACCACGGCCGCCACGCTCAGCTCGCCCTCGGGGAACCTGGGCAGGGTCGTGGTGGCCACAACAGTGTCGGAGCGTCCGTCCGGAACGGTGTGGAGGGCTCTCATGCGCTCGGCGATGTCGTCACCCGCCTCCCGGGCGTCGTCCACGATGGTGTCCAGCTGCAGGTGCAGGTCCCGGAAGTTGTGGCCCACCAGGTTCCAGTGCGCCTGCTTGCCCTGCAGGTGCAGTTCGATGAGGTCGACAAGGATTGCCTGGAGGGCCTCCGACAGCTGCCGGGACGCCGTGAAGCCCACGGCCGCGTCCTGCTCGGAGAGCCGAGCAGAGGGTGAAACAGTGCGCGACGTCATGTTTCCGCTCCTTCAGAGAAACGCGTTCCCCGGGGCACTGAGCGCAGAGAAGGCGTGCCGTCATGTCCTCCCAGTCTCGTCGCAGACTCCCGACCTCGCAGCTCGGACCTTCAGGGCTGGAGTGTGGTGGCCCAGGCCGCGGTGACGGACTCGTAGGCGGTCTGTCCCGTCTCGTCCAGCGTCCGCGCCGTCCCGTCGGCCATGACGACCGCCAGGGTCCGTACCGCGAAGGTGTCCAGCTCCAGTACCGCCACCACGCGTTCGAGCTGGGAGATCAGACCGCGCGGTGAGCGCGGCGGGTCGCCCCACTCGGCTCCGGCCTGTCCGACGAGTTCCAGAAGCCCTTCGGTGCCCGGCTCGTCGTCGAGGGCGCGGTGCAGTCGGGTGAGGACCTCCCACAGCGCGTCCAGGTCACCGGAGTCCACCGCGAGGGCGTGCACGGTCGGCTGTGGCGTTCCCGTGGGCGAGAGCAGTGGTTCGAGACCGCTCCCGGCGCGCGCCGGGAGCATGGAGACGACGCGGTCGCACGCGGTCGCGGCCTCGGCGTAGGGGGCCGCGGGGAGTTCCCACGGGTCGTCGTCGAGGGCGGCGGCGGCCGCCAGATGATCGAGCAGCCGGTCCCCGACGGTCCGCAGATCGCACAGCCAGTCCTTGTCGTCGGGCAGCACACACCACCGTCGGCCCGGCCTCAGTGTCCTCGCGCCCTCGTTCATTCGTCCAGCGTTCCAGCACCGGGCCTCCGCCCGCAGGCACTTGCCCGCGCGTGGCGGAGAACGTGCGGACGCACCGGAGATACGGCACGTCCCGGCCGGAGGCCCGGCGCTCCTGTGAGGACAGGCCCTGGGGCGTGGTCAGGTCAGAAGGCGAACACCGTGCCGCTGCCGTTGTCTCTCGCGCACGGGTTGCTGAAGGTGTGGACGTACGAGAAGCGCTTGCCCTCCCAGACGCCGTCCGCCGTGACGGTCACCGGGTTCCACTCCCGGGTGCAGGAGATATGCGGGGCCGGGGTGGTGATGGCGTCCAGCCGGCCCTGGGCGGCCCGGAGTTCGGCGCAGGCGCCGGCCGGGTCGGGGTGCGTACCGCTCGCCTGGGGCGCACAGCTGAGAGTCACCGCGCGCAGCACCGTCCCGGTCACGGTGTCGGCGCCTCCGGTGACACTGAGCACGAGCGCGGAGGGGGCGTACAGGCTTGCGGATACGGCCTGTTCGGCGCTCGCCGTGCCGGTGGCCGGCAGCGCGGTCAAGGCCAGTGTGGTGGCCGTGAGCGCCAGACCTGTTGCGATGGAACGCATTTCAAACACTCCCTGGGTCGAGGTTCTGTAAAACGCTGGCAGTCTTGCCCCCTTTGGCGGTGGATGGGTGACCCTCCCGTCACTTTCAGTCGCTCCGTGTGATGGTATGAGTGCAGGTTGTGGTCATGGGGTGGGGCTTGACCTGTGGGGGAGCTGTTGTGGGATTCGGCCGAAGAAGGTCGTAATGGGTGGTTGATCAAGTGAATTTAAGGCTCATGAATCCTTGAACCTTGGAATGCGAGGAGTGGCGGGATCTGGTCCTGCGTTGCGCCGGTTCCCGGTGGGTACCGTGCATGCCCGCTGGGGGTTATGGGCCGCCGTGGATTAAATGAGCGGACGGTCTCGCGTGGCGCGTTCACACTGGGGGGCATGGATGAACCCGCCAACGTGTCCGGATCCGTCGCGCCCTCGGGTCTCTCCAGTGAACTGCTCGGCTACCCCGCCGATGCCCGTGTGCTCATCGTGAACAACGATGACTTCGGGATGAGTCACGCCATCAACGCCGCCGTCATCGCGTCGATCGCGGACGGCATCGCCGCTTCGTGCAGCCTGATGGTGCCGTGTCCCGGGGCGCCGGAGGCCATGGGCCTGCTGCGCCGGTGGCCCGAGATCCCGTTCGGAATTCATCTCACGCTGGTCTGCGACACGGCCCACCACCGGTGGGGTCCGGTGGCCGCGAGAGAGCGCCTGCCCTCCCTGCTCGACGGGGACGGGGAGCTGTTCACGCCACCGCGGATTCCCGAACTCCTCGCGCGGGCCCGGATCGAGGAGGTCGAGACCGAGTTCCGCGCTCAGATCGATACGGCGGCCGATGCCGGACTGGCGCCGACCCATCTCGACTGGCACTGTCTGGCCGACGGTGGACGCGACGACATCTTCGATCTGACCGTGGCGCTCGCCGGTGAGTACGGCCTGGCGGTACGGGTCTGGCTCGAACCGGGGCGTCGGAAGCTGCGTCCGCGCGGTCTGCCCGTCACGGACCACCCCTTCCTGGACAGCTTCAGCCTCGATATCGAGGGCAAGCGGGACCGGTACGCCGAGCTGCTGCGTGAGCTGCCGGCCGGACTGAGCGAGTGGGCCGTGCATCCCGGCCTCGGCACCGCTGAGGCGCGGGCGATCGAGCCCGATGGCTGGCGAGTGCGCCGGTCCGACTACGCGTTCCTGACCGCGCCCGAGACCCGTGAACTCCTGCGGCGGGAGGGGATTGTCGTGATCGACTACCGGGCCCTCCAGCAGGTCTGGTCCCGGATCGGCGCAGCACGTCCTTAGTGGTGCCACCGTGGCACCATGAGAGGCGCCAGATGGGCTGAGGGTCCATGTGGCACCGCATTGAGGCACTGTGATGCCAGTACGTTTTAGCAGGTCAGGCGCGTTGGGTTGAGCCCGGGCTGTGTCGGCTTCCCTTGCGGGCTTGCGTGTGGCGCCATAGTGGTGCCACTATGGTGCTATGGACCTCACGCCGTATGTCGACAACCTCCGCCGCGAACTCGCGGTGGCCGCCGAAGCCGGCGGCGAAGAAGCCCGCGAGCTGGCCGAGCGGCTCACCGCTCCGCTGGAGTCGGCGACCCGACTGACGATGCTCCATGTGCTCTCCGCCGCGATGAGCGAGATCACCCGCGAACTCGCCCCGGGCTCGGTCGATGTACGGCTGCGCGGGCTCGACCCCGACTTCGTGGTGACGCGGCCGGCGGGCGACGAGGCGTACGAGGACAGGAGCGGGCCCGCCGAGCCGCTCAGGACCCCGGCCCCGGCACCCGCCGCCGACGGCGACGACGGCGGCACGGCTCGCGTCAACCTGCGACTGCCCGGCCACCTCAAGACGCGCGCCGAGGAGGCCGCGAGCCGCGAGGGCCTGTCGGTCAACGCATGGCTGGTACGAGCCGTGTCGGCCGCGGTCGAGGGCGGCACCCCGTCGCGTACGGCGGAGAAGGCCCGCACCACCCGCACGGTCGGACAGAGCGTCACGGGCTGGGTGCGCTAGCCCCGCCCCGCCCGCACCACTTCACCCACGCCCCACCCACGCCACTTCATCCACGCCACTTCATCCACACCACGTCCCACCAGCAGGGACGCCACGAAGACCCAAGAGGACGGGACAGCCATGCCTTCTTTCGACACCCCCGCGACGATCTCGGCCACCGCCCATGTGGAAGCCGGATCCATCCGGTTCATCGCCGCCGACCGGCTTGACACCCTCGTCGAGGTGGCGGCCCGCGACCCCAAGAAGGACCTGGACGTACGGGCGGCGGAGCAGACCGAAGTGCGTTACACGAACGGCCTGTTGACCATCAGGACGCCCAAGCAGCGCTATCTCGTCGGGCGCACCGGTACCGTCGACGTCACGGTCGAACTGCCCACGGGCTCGCAGGTGGAGTTGACCGGCGCCTGGGCCCAGGTGCACAGCGAGGGCCGGCTCGGCGAGGTCCGTGTGAAGACCTCGTCGGGCGATGTCCGCCTCGACACCACCGGGCCGCTGCACCTGACCGCGTCCCACGGCAGCATCACCGTGGACCGCGTCGAGGGGTCCGCCGAGATCACCACCAGCTCCGGCAGCCTGCGCGTCGGTACCGTCGACGGCCCGGCCGTTCTGAAGAACTCGCACGGCGCCACGACCGTCGTCGACGCCCTGGGTGATCTGCGGGTGAGCGGTGCCAACGGCGACATCCTCATCGAGCACGCGGAGGGCTCGGTCGCCGCCACCACCGCCCATGGCACCCTGCGCGTCGGCGATGTCGCCCGCGGGACCGTCCAGTTGGAGACCTCCTACGGCTCCATCGAGGTCGGCATCCGCGAGGGCACGGCAGCCTGGCTCGACGCCGGCTCGGGCACCGGTCAGGTGCACAACGCGCTCACCGCGTCCGAGGCCCCGGACACATCCGAGGGCACCGTCGAGATCAAGGCCCGTACCCGCCACGGCAACATCGACATTCGCCGCGCCCGGGCCTGACCCGCCCCAACTCCTCATCTCCTGACAGCCAAGCCCACTTCACCACTCATCACGCCTTCGAAGGGGAGGGCTCCATGCCTTCATCTGTCATGCCCACGACCAGGCAGGGCGGCGGTCACGCGTCGCCGGCCGCCATCTCCGCCGTCGGGCTGCGCAAGTCGTACGGCGGCAAGACGGTCCTCGACGGTATCGATCTGCGTATCCCGGCCGGGTCCGTGTTCGCGCTGCTCGGTCCGAACGGCGCCGGCAAGACCACCGCCGTCAAGATCCTCTCCACCCTCATCTCCGCCGACGGCGGGCAGTCCCAGGTCGCGGGCCACGACATCGCCACATCACCGGACGGCGTGCGCGCCGCGATCGGGGTCACCGGGCAGTTCTCCGCCGTCGACGGTCTGATCACCGGCGAGGAGAACATGCTCCTCATGGCGGACCTGCACCACCTGTCCAAGCGCGAGGGACGGCGGATCGCCGCCGAACTGCTGGAGCGCTTCGACCTCACCGACGCCGCGAAGAAACCCGCCTCCACCTACTCCGGCGGCATGCGACGCCGCCTCGACCTCGCCATGACCCTCGTCGGCAACCCACGGATCATCTTCCTCGACGAACCCACCACCGGCCTCGACCCACGCGCCCGCCACACCATGTGGGGCGTCATCCGCCAACTCGTCACGGACGGCGTCACCGTCTTCCTCACCACCCAGTACCTGGAGGAGGCCGACGAACTCGCCGACCACATCGCCGTGCTCAACGACGGCAAGATCGCGGCCCAGGGCACCGCCAACGAGCTGAAACGGCTCATCCCCGGCGGGCATGTGCGGCTGCGCTTCTCCGACCCGGCCGCCTACCGGTCCGCAGCCGCCGCGCTGCGCGAGGTCACCCGGGACGACGAGGCACTGACACTGACGATCCCCAGCGACGGCGGCCAGCGCGAGCTGCGCTCGCTCCTCGACCGGCTGGACACCGCCGGTATCGAGGCCGACGAACTGACCACCCACACCCCCGACCTCGACGACGTGTTCTTCGCCCTGACCGGCCCGGCCCACGTCCCCAACCAGCCCAAGGAGACCGTCCGATGAGTTCCTTCTCCCTCGCCGTCCGCGACTCGTCCACGATGCTGCGCCGCAATCTCCTGCACGCGCGGCGCTATCCGTCCATGACCCTGAATCTGCTGCTCACCCCGATCATGCTGCTACTGCTCTTCGTATACCTCTTCGGCGATGTGATGAGCGCGGGCATCGGCGGCGGCGGTGCCGACCGCTCCGAGTACATCGCGTATCTCGTCCCGGGCCTCGTGCTGTTGACCATCGGCAGCACCACGATCGGCACCGCGGTCTCCGTCTCCAACGACATGACCGAGGGCATCATCGCCCGCTTCCGTACGATGGCGATCCACCGCGGCTCCGTCATCATCGGGCACGTCGTCGGCAGCGTGCTGCAATCGATCGCCAGTGTGGTCCTCGTCGGCGCCGTCGCCGTGGCCATCGGCTTCCGCTCCACCGATGCCACCGTCCTGGAGTGGCTCGCGGCGTTCGGACTGCTCGTCCTCTTCGCCACGGCGCTCACCTGGATCGCGGTCGGCATGGGCCTGATCAGCCCGAACGCCGAGGCGGCCAGCAACAACGCGATGCCGTTGATCTTTCTGCCGCTCATCTCCAGCGCCTTCGTCCCGATCGACGCGATGCCGGGCTGGTTCCGGCCGATCGCCGAGTACCAGCCGTTCACCCCGGCCATCGAGACCCTGCGCGGGCTGCTGCTCGGCAGCGAGATCGGCCACAACGGGTGGCTGGCCGTGGGCTGGTGCCTGGGACTGGCCGTACTCGGCTACTTCTGGTCGAAGTCGGTGTTCCACCGCGACACCACGCGCTGAACGCCGGAACGTACAAGGGCGGGGTGCGCGCCGACGAAGCGCCGGGCAGCCCGCAGCGACGCGGCGGTATCCGGGGTGGGGCTGAACTCCAGCCCCACGGACCCCTCGTAACCGGCCGTCAGCAGTGCCTGCCACACCCGGGCGAAGTCGATGTCCCCGGTACCAGGACAGCTCCTCCCCGGGGTGTCGGCGAACTGGACGTGCCGTATCAGCCGTGCGTGGCGGGCGATCGTGAGCACCGGGTCCTGGCCCGCCCTCGCGACGTGGTACACGTCAAGCAGCATGCCCACGTTCCCGGCCCCCGCCTTCCGGGCCCGCTCAACCACGCGCGCGGCACTGTCGGCATCCGGCAGCAAGTAGCGGGGATTGTCGGCGGAGTTGAGCGGTTCGAGGAGGACGGTCACCCCCTCGGCCGCCGCCTTCTCGGCCGCGAACCGCAGATTCTCGTAGGCGGTACGGTGCTGGAGCGCCACCGGTACACGCGGATCGCGGTTGCCATAGGGCAGATTGACCAGACGGCATCCGGTGTCCGCGGCGAGCCGCAGCACCGCCAGGACGCTTCGTTCGCACCGGGCCCGGCGCCCCGGATCGGCCAGCAGCCCGCGGTCACCGGCGCCGTGGTCGCCCCCGTCGATGTTGACGCAGACCAGCTGAACGCTCGCCCGGCTCAGCGCGTCCCGCACCGCGCCGATCTCGTCGGACGTGGGATCCGGGGTGGAGAACGGCCACCACATCTCGATCCGGCCGAACCCGGCCGCCGCCGCGGCGGCCGGGCGCTCGGCGACCGGGAGGCCGGCCAGGACCAGGGAGACATTGAGCGCGTACCGGTCCCTTCCGAACCGCGCCTCCGTCATGAGCGTGTCTCCTTCATGGGGTCTCCCGCCGGAGGATCCGCCGCAACGCCTGGGCCAGCAGATCCGCGTGGCGCCCCGCGGGATCGGCGGGAGCGCGCCACGACAGGTGCCCGTCGGGCCTGATCAGCAGCGCGGAGCCGGGCCGGAGACCGTACAGCCGGTCGAAGCGCTCCCGGTCGACACCGAAGCGCGGTCCCGGCGCACGGTACGCACGCAGCGGCAGCCGGAGGCTCCGGCCCACGCTGCGGGCGGCGTCGCTCCAGGGGGCGCCGTCCGCGCCGTACAGCAGTGTCCAACCGCCCTCGAAGATCTCCAGGCTGGACATCCGGCGCTCGCCGTCGTGTACCCACAGATGCGGGGCGCGTCTGCCGACCGCCGCGCCGAACGCGTCCGCCTCCGCCGCCCCCGCCGTCTCCGCCGTCTCCGCCGTCTCCGCCGTCTCCGCCCCCGTCGTCTCCGGCCGCTCCTCGACCAGCGCGCCGTGCGGGTAGCGGAACCCCAAGTCCCTCTCCAACGCGGACAGATGACCGCGCTGACGCGCCGCCGCGTCGCCCGCCGGCGCCCCGCTCACGATCGAGCGCCACACGTCGTCGAAGCGCTCCGCGTTCTCCTGGCTCCACCGGGCGTTGGAGAGCGCCACCGGACGCCGTTCGGCCTCGTAGGTGTCCAGCAGCCGGTCCCCGGCCCGGCCCAGCCGGACCAGCGCGAGCTTCCACAGGAGATTGTGGGCGTCCTGGATACCGGTGTTGAGTCCGAAGCCGCCGGTCGGCGGAAACACATGCGCGGCATCGCCGGCCAGGAAGACGCGCCCGTCGCGGTAGGTGTCCGCGACCTTCGCCGTGACCTCGTAGGTGGCCGTACTGACCACCTCCACCGGAATGTCCTCGCCGACCGCGCTCCTGACCAGCTCACGCGCCTGCGGATCGGTCAGCCCGCCGGGGTCTCCGGCGTCCCTCGGCCGCATCCGGAAGGTGATCCACCGCTCGCGTCCGTCGACCGGCGCCACGGTGACGAATCCGCCGTCGGGGGCGGCCGTCAGATACTGGATCGCGCCGCGGTCCTTGGTGAGCCGGGAGAGGTCACCGTGCCAGTAGACGCTCTGCCAGTAGCCGAGCGAGTCACCGGTGAGCCCGATCCCGAGGCCGTGCCGGACCCGGCTCCCCGCCCCGTCCGCGGCGATGGCGTAGCCGGCGGTGAGGGTCCGTATCCCCCCGGTTTCCGTGTCCTCGACCGTCGCGCGCACGCCGCCCCGGTCCTGCCGCAGATCCGTCACCGTACTGCCGAAGAGCACCCGGACCCCGGCGGTCCGCGCGACCCGGGCCCGCAGTATCCGCTCCAGCTCGTCCTGCGGAACCCGGCAGGGGCCGCTGGGGCTCAGCGTGCCGTCCTCGTCGCCGACCGGGGTACGCGCGTACTCCGCGCCGCTCAGCGACCGGCAGTAGACGAAGCCGTGCCGGGGGTTCGCCGGAGCGCGCCCGCGAATCTCCCCCTCCATTCCCCAGAGGCGGAACAGCTCCATCGCGCGCGTACGCACTCCCCGGGCCTTGGGATGGGCGTACGGGAACCGATGGCGCTCCACGAGCGTGGCCGGGATGCCGAGCCGTGACGCGAGCAGCGCCGCGCTCAGACCCACGGGACCGCCCCCGACGACAAGGACGCCCGTATGACCGTCGGGGGGTGTCATCGGGCGCTCTCGTCGGCGACAGGCGTCTCCATGACGCCGAGACCGGTGATCTCCATCCGTACGCTGTCCCCGCCGAACAGGAAGCGCGGCGGGTTCTGGAAGGCGCCGCACCCCGTGGTCGTACCGGTGTAGATGATGTCGCCGGGTGTGAACTCCAGGACCTTGCTGAAGTCCTCGATCAGCCCGGGGATGTCGACGATCATCTCCGCGCTCGAACCGTCCTGGCACAGTTCGCCGTTGACCCAGCAGCGCAGCCGCAGATCGTGCGGGTCGGGGATCTCGTCCTTGGTGGCCAGCCAGGGGCCGAACGGCGCGCCGGTGGGGATGCCCTTGGCCCGGGTGATCTGCGAGAAGAGCGGGCTCAGTTCGATGTCCTTGAACGCCATGTCCCGCGCCGTCACATCGTTGCCGATCATATAACCGGCGACATGGTCGTACGCCTTCTCGCGGGAGATGTACCGGCCGCCGCGCCCGATGACGACGGCGATCTCCGTCTCGTAGTCGAGCTGGACGCTCTGCTGGGGGCGTACGAGGGTGTCGTGCGGCCCGATGACCGTATTGGACGGCTTGAAGATCAGCAGGGGTTCGGACGGGGAGGGAGCGTCCTTCATGCCCGCCGCCTCGTCGACATGGGACTGGTAGTTGCCGCCCGCGACGATGATCTTCTCGGGGCGGGGGACCGGCGGTCCGAGCCGGGTGGTGGTGGCGTCGACGCGTTCGACCGGTCCGGTCAGCGCCTCCTCGATGAGCGGCTGGAGATGGTCCAGGAAGGCGAGGATGCCATTGGTGTCCAGGACGGGCAGCCCCAGTCGGGTCAGCAGCGGGGCCAGCGGTACGAGCTGGTCCTCGTCCAGCAGGACGGCGGGCTGCTCGGCGCGCGGGGGGCCGAATGTGACGATCCTCATGACGGGTCTCCTCGGTCGGTTCGGTGGGGATGGGCGGCGGCGGAGCGCAGGAAGTCGAAGTCGCAGCCCTCGGAGCTCTGCAGGACGTGCCGCCGGTACAGCGAGGCGTAGCCGCGCGCGGGCGGCGCGGACCCCGACCAGGCCCCAGGCCCAGACCCGGCCCCCGATGCGGACCCCGACCCGGGGATGGGCTCGCGCCGGGCCAGTTCGGCCGCGTCGACGTCGAGGTCGAGCCGCCCCGTGGTGACATCCAGGACGATCGGATCGCCGTCCACCACTCGCGCGAGCGGGCCGCCCACGGCCGCCTCGGGCGCGACATGGAGGACGACGGCGCCCGAGGCGGTACCGCTCATCCGGGCGTCGGAGATCCGCACCATGTCGGTGACACCCCGGCGCAGCAGCTTCGCGGGAATGGGCAGTTGGCCGACCTCGGGCATGCCGGGACCGCCCACCGGACCGGCTCCGCGCAGGACGAGCACGGAGTCCTCGTCCACGTCCAGCCCCGGATCGTCGACGCGCGCGTGCAGATCGGCGAGACCGTCGAAGACGACCGCCCGCCCGCGGTGCCGCCACAGCCGGGGATCGGCCGCCGAGCGCTTGATGACCGCCCCGTCGGGCGCCAGGCTGCCGCGCAGCATCACCAGCGAACCCGACGCGAGAACGGGGTCGGACGCGGACCGCAGCGCCGGGCTCTCGTGCCGTACGGTCCGCGCCAGCACGTCGTGCCAGGGCTCACCGGTGCCGGACAGCGCGTCGGCGCGCAGCAGCGGCGCCAGCTCCAGGAGCACCGCCGGGAGGCCGCCCGCGTCCTCCAGCTCCTCCAGCAGATGGGGTCCCGAGGGGCGGACATCGGTGAGGAGAGGGGTGGTTCCGCTCCACTCGGCCATGGCGTCGAGGCCGAGCCGGTGACCGATACGGCCCGCGATCGCTTCGAGGTGGATGACGGCGTTGGTGGAACCGCCGACCGCGCACAGCACCCGGAAGGCGTTCTCCAGCGAGGCCGGGGTGATGTACGCGTCAGGACCCTGACCGGCGCGGGCCAGCTCGACCGCGCGCCGTCCGGTCCTCTCGGCGGCGGCGGCCCGCGCTCCACCGGTGGCGGGCAGCAGGCTCGTACCCGGCAGCGCCATGCCCAAGGTCTCCGCGATGAGCGCCATGGTGACGGCGGTGCCCAGCACATTGCAGGTGCCGGCGCCGGGGACGAGACAGCCCTCCAGCGCCGACCAGCGGGCATCGTCCAGCGCGCCCGTGCGGCGTTCGTCGGAGAGCGTCCACAGATCGTCGATGGTCAGCGGCTTCCCGGCCCACCGCCCGGTGGCGCGCGGGCCCGCCGCGAGGGCCACGGCCGGTTTTCCCGCGCTGAGGGCGCCCATCAACTGGGCCGGTACGGTCTTGTCGCAGCCGCCGAGCAGCACCACGCCGTCGATCGGGGACGCGGTGATCATCTCCTCGACGTCCATGGCCATCAGATTGCGCAGATAGAGCGTGGTCGGCCGGACGAACGGTTCGGCGAGCGAGATCGTCGGGAACTCCAGCGGAAGGCCCCCGGCCGCGATCACGCCGTGTTTGACCCGCGCGGCGAGTTCCCGCAGCCCCTGGTTGCACGGGTTGAGTTCGCTCCAGGACGTACAGATCCCGATCACCGGCCGGGCGCGTACGGTCGCCTCGCTGTGTCCGGCGCCGCGCAGGAAGGCGCGGTGGATGAAGCCGTCGCGGTCCTCCGCGCCGAACGCCTCGCCGTTCCGCGGGCGCGTGCTGTGCTGTGACATGCCGTCACCGCCCCGCCGGACGGCCGCCGGCGGGACCGGCGGGGGCGGACCCGGGACCGGACCCCGGACCGGATCCCGGGCCGGACCCGGCCGGGGGTACGGGATCGTAGGCGCGGGCCAGTTGGGCCAGATCCCGGCGCCCCGCCCCGGCGCGCGCCAGCGCGTTGAACGGGCCGCGCGCCGCGGTGAACACCCGCAGCGGGACATCCGAGCGCGCCGCCAGGTCGGCCACCAGCGCCTGCACCGGTACGAGCCCGCCGATGGTGGCGCCCGACACCGCGTCGGAGGGGGTGAGCGCGGCGGGCAGACAGTGGTCGAGCATGGCGCTCGCGCCCCAGCCGGACATCAGCACCCGCTTGCTCTCCCGGGGCGGCAGCCCGAGCCGGGAGAGCAGCGCCGCCGCCTCCGCCGCGGCGGCCACATGCACACTGACGAGCAGCTGGTTGACGAGCTTCAGCTCCAGACCCTTGCCCACCGCCCCGACATGGACGACCTCCGAGCAGTACGCGTCCAGCAGGGGCCGTACGGACGCCAGTTGGGCCGCGTCACCGCCGGCGATCCCGGTCAGCAGCCCGTCGCGGGCGCGCTGCGGCCCGCCCGTCACCGGCACATCCAGGAAACCGGCCCCGCGCCGCTTCGCGTGCCCGGCGAGAGTGCGGGCGAGCGCGGGCGCGACCGTGCCGTGCTCGACGAAGAGCTGCCCGGGGCGCGCCGCCGACAGCAGTCCGTTCTCGCCCAAGTAGACGTCGCGTACGGCCTGTTCGTCGAGCAGGCAGCCGATCACCACCTCGCAGTCCTGGGCGATCCGCGCGGGGGTGGCGGCCCGTTCGGCGCCCGCCTCCACGAGCGGCTGGGCCTTGGCGGGCGTCCGCGCGTACACCGTGACCGGGTGACCCGCGGCCAGCAGCCGCCGGGCCATCGGCAGCCCCATCACGCCCGTACCGGTGAACCCGACCCGTACCGGCGCGCTCATGACGCCTCCCGCCGGGACGGGGCGCCGCCGAAGAACAGCCGCCCCATGTCCGGGTCGGCGAGCAGCGCGTCGGCCGGCCCGGTGTGCAGGACCCGGCCGCCCTCCATGACGACGGCGTCGTCGGCGAGGGTGAGGCCGAAGCGTACGTTCTGTTCGACCATGAGCACCGTCACCCCTTCCTGGTTGAGCGTGCGGATCGAATCGGCCAGCCGGGCGGATGCCTTGGGGTCGAGCCCGAGCGTCGGCTCGTCCAGCAGGACGACCTTGGGACGCAGCATGAGCGCACGCGCGAACTCGACGATGCGCCGCTGACCGCCGGAGAGGGACGCGGCCCTGTCCCCGGCGCGTTCGGCGATCAGCGGGAAGATGGCGGATATCTCTTCGTAACGGCGCCGGTTGCGCTCCCGTTCACGACGGTGCACATACGCGCCGAGCAGCACGTTCTCCCGTACCGTGAGGGCGGGGAACAGCCCGTGGTGCTGCGGGACCTGGACCACACCGCGACGCAGGATCCGTGCGGGGGAGAGCCCGCCGATCTCCTCGTCGCCGAGCAGTACCCGGCCGCTTCGGGGGCGCAGCAGTCCGCTGCACGCCTTGAGCACCGTCGACTTCCCCGCGCCGTTGGGGCCGACGACACAGGTGATGGCGCCTTCGGCGGCGGAGAAATCGACCCCGCGCAGAATGTCGCCCGCCCGTCCGTAGCCGGCCACCAGGGACCTGAATGTGATCATGCGCCGGCTCCTGTGATCGCCTCGTCGCCGTGCGGCCTCACGGCGTGGTCACCGAGATAGGCGTCGAGCACGGCCGGATCCCGCTCGATCTGTCCTGGCGGACCGCTCGCGATGACCGCGCCCTGGGCGAGGACATGGATGTGGTCGCAGAGCGACAGCACGAAGGGCATGTTGTGTTCGACGATCACCACGGTCGTACCGGCCTCGTTGAGCGCCCGGACGATACCGCTCAGCCGGTCCACGAGCGCCGGGTTGATCCCGGCGGCCGGTTCGTCCAGCAGCAGCAGCTCCGGCCGCAGCATCAGCGCCTGGGCGAGCTCGACCAACTTCTGCTGCCCGTACGAGAGTCCGCCCGCCTCGTGCTCCGCGTACGCGCCCATCCCGACGAAGTCCAGCCACTCACGGGCGAGGGCCGTGTCCGTGCCGCCGGCCGCCCCGGCGCGCGGTCCGGCCGTGGAGAGGCTCCGGCTGGGGACGGCCAGATTCTCCAGGACCGTGAGGCGCGGGAAGACCCGGGCGGACTGGAAGGTACGGGCCAGCCCGGCGTGTGCGCGCTGCCAGCGGGGCAGGGCGTCGATACGGCGCGTACCGAGCCGGACCTGGCCGCCGTCGGCGCCCAGGCTTCCGTCGAGCAGATTGAACACCGTGGTCTTTCCCGAGCCGTTGGGGCCGATCAGGCCCGTGATCGTGCCCCGCTCGACCGTGAACGAGCACTGGTCGACCGCGTGCACACCGCCGAACGCCTTGTCCAGGCCGGTCACCCGCAGCAGGGGCACGCCCTCCGGTTCCGCCGCCTCCCGGGGCCGGACCCGCGCGGACGCGGGCAGCCTCTCCGGTTCGGGGGCCGGCTGGCTGCCCGCCAGGGCCTTGGGCCCGGTGCGCCGGAGGCGGGCGAGCAGGGCCGCCCCCTCCGTCAGCACACCCTTGGGGAAGAACAGCACGATCGCCGCGAGCAGGGTGCCGTAGATGATCAGACGCCAGGAGCCGGCGTCGGGGCCGCTCAGACTCTGATTGGTGAGCTGGTTGAGCGGCTCCAGCAGAAAGGCGCCCAGGACAGGCCCCCACAGTGTGCCCACCCCGCCGAGATGGGCGGCGAGCACGATCTGCATGGCGATGACGATGTCGAACATCGCGGCCGGTTCGAGGAACGCGATGTAGTACCCGTAGACACCGCCCGCGATCCCGATGGGGAACGCGGAGGCGGCGAAGGCGAGCATCTTGTAGCGGTCGGTCCGTACGCCGATGCCGTCCGCCTTCGACTCGTCGTCGCGGATCGCCATCAGCCCGATGCCGAACGTGGAGCGCCGGATGGCCCAGGATCCCCACACGGTCAGCGCCAGCAGTACCAACAACGCATAGTAGAAAGGCCAGTTGAGATAGGCGCGGTCCCAGCTCGGCAGCGGCAGCGCGAGTCCGTGATTGCCGTTGGTCAGCGAGGACCAGTTGGAGGTCCCCAGCGAGGTGAACTCCAGGAAGGCGAAGCTCACGATCACGAAGGCGATACCACGGGTGCGCCGGCCCGCCAGCCCGAGCAGCAGCGCGGCGCCGGCCGCGACCACCCCGCCCACGGGGGCCGCGAGAAACGGTGAGACGCCGAAGTGGAGGGAGAGCAGGGCGGTGGTGTACGCGCCGATGCCGAGGAAGGCGCTCTGGCCCAGCGACACATAGCCCGCGTAACCCGAGATGATGTTCCAGCCGGACGCCATGACGGCCAGCAGGAACGCCATGATGGCCATGTTCTGGACATAGGCGTTGTCGGACACCAGGGGCAGTACGGCGAGGAACACGGCGGCGAGCCCGATGGCAGCCGCCCGCGGCCGATTCCCCTTTATGCGTGGCGTGTTCACGCGTGGCTCGTTCATGGGCGGCTCGTGTCCTCTCGTAGCCGGGTGCCCAGCAGGCCCTGCGGGCGAGCGACGAGCACCAGGATGATGGCCAGATAGGGGACCGCACCGGCCCAGTCGGGAGAGACATAGTCGGAGGTCAGCGACTCGGCGAGGGCGATGACCAGCGCGCCGAGCACACTGCCGGGCAGGCTGCCCATACCGCCGAGCACGACGATGGCGAGCATCAGCCCGATCCAGTGGTCGGCCGAACTCGGCATGAACGGGTACAGGACGCTCAGCAGCGAGCCGCCCGCGCCCGCGGCGGCCACCCCGATCGCGAAGGACGCCGCCCAGACACCGCGCACCTCGATGCCGATCAGCCGGGCACCCTCCGCGCTTCCGGCGGTGGCCTGGATCGACCGTCCGAGCCAGGTGCGCCGCAGCAGCAGATACAGCCCGGCGAGCACCACCGCAGCGACCAGACACGCGTACACCTGCGCCTGCGGGAACGTGAGCCCCAGCACGGAGAACGAGCGGTTGGCATACCCCGGGGTCACCGAGTGCGGTTCGTTTCCCCAGATCAGCGCGATGACACCCTTGGTGACAAGGGTGAGGCCGAAGGTGGTCACCAGCGCCATCGACGGGTCGGTGGTACGGGAGCGCTCGATGAAGACGTAGTACGTGGCCCAGCCGACGACCAGCAGGCACGGCGTGGTGATGAGCACCAGCAGCAGAGGGTCGAGTCCGGTCGCGTTCCACAGGGTGTACGTCAGATAGGCGCTGAGGATGAGCATGCCGCCCTGCGCGAGGTTGATCACCCGCATGACCCCGAAGATCAGGTTCATCCCCGCGGCGACCAGCGCGTACACCCCGCCCACGAGCAGCCCGAGGACGACGGCCTGGAGCAGCCGCGCCATCAGGACCACTCCGGCTTGGGGTTGACGACCGAGTCGACGGTCTTCTGACTCTCCGGGGCGATGATCTGGAACTCCCCGCCCTGCCACTGCGCGAGCAGCATGTCGCCATTGGGCACTCCGCGTTCGTCCCACTCCAGCGGGCCGACGATGGTCTGCACGGTGTGGGAGTGCAGCCAGTCGGCGAGCTTGTCCTGGTCCAGGCTGCCCACCGCCTTCACCGCCGCCTCCAGCACCTGACCGGCGGTGTACGCGTTGGCGGCGTCGTCGCTGGGAGCGGCGCCGTAGGCCGCCGTGTACTTCTCGACGAACTCGGCGTTGCCCGGGTAGCCGGCCTTGGGGCTCCAGGCGGCGGTGGTGAAGATGCCCTCGGTGTTCTTCGCCCCGATGGCCCGGGGGTACGACCCGGTGACGCTCGGGCTGTTCGTCTGGAAGAGGATCTCCGGGCTGAACCGCTGCTTCTGGAGCCCCTTCACAAAGCCGGCGCCGTCGCCGGTGCCGACCGCGCCATGGATGACCAGATCGGGTTCCGCGCGGGCGACGGCGCCCGCGATGGAGTCGAAGTTGACGGTCTCCGGCGCGTACTTCTCGCTGTAGACGCTCTTCACCCCGAGCTTGGTGAGCTCCTTGCGGAACTCCTCGACGACGACATCCGTGTTGGGGTCGTCCTGCGTGGGGTACGCCGCTGTCCTGGGCCGCTGGTCGGCGGGGAGCGCGGTGAGCCACGCCAGGAACTGCTCCGGCAGATCCACCGATGTGCTGGGCTGCGCGAAGAACAGATAGTCGTAGCCGCGGGTGAAGATCTCCGAGGCGCCGCCCGAGGGTTCGACGTAGAGCATCTTGTTGCGCTCGGCCACCGCGGAGGCGGGCAGGTTGAGTTTCGAGGAGAAGGTGCCGAGGAGCAGATCGACCCGTTCCTGGCTGATGAGGCGGTTGTAGTTGGTGACCACGGTGTTCTGGTCGAAGCCGTCGTCGAGGACCTTGAGTTCGACCTGCCGCCCCAGCAGCCCGCCGTCCTTGTTCACCTCGTCGAGCCAGACCTTGTAGCCCTCGTACGCGGGTTTGGAGGCGTCGGCGACGGGCCCGGACAGCGGGAGCGACGCGCCGACCTTGATGGAGCCGCCGCCGTCCGCGGCCGGCCCCGAGCACGCGGTCGCCACGAGCAGCGCCGCGGTCGCCGTGCTGATCATCGCCGTGCGCCGTCGTCCGCTCCGGCCGAATCCTGGCATGACACTCACCTCGGGTTGGTGATCGTGATTGCGGTCAGGGCCCACCGGGCTGGGGCGCGGGTGACAGGGCGTCGGAGCGCGTCCCGGAGGCTGTTGCCGGCGCGTGTCCCGTGCGCCTTGAGGCCCGCCTGGAGCCTCTGTGTGCTTGATGTGCAATGTATACATTGCGTGCCAAGGGGCGGCAAGGCATCCGTCAGGGATCGACCGGAAAAGGTTCTACCGGGAAGTAACCCTTTGTGCGGGCTGTGCGGCTGCGTGGGGAGAACGACCGGGACGCCGATCGAGTCGGTCCGTCAGGCGCGGGTGTCGCGGTCCGGGTGGTTCTCGCCGTACATGGCCGCGGCCTCCCGTACATGCTCGGCCGCGGCGGCCTCCGCGCCCTCCGGATCGCCGTCGATGATCGCGCGGACGATGGCCTCGTGCTGAACGGGCGTCAGGTCCGCCCGCCGGCTGATGTTGCTGAGACTGACGATGGCGAACCGGGCCCAGATACGGTCGAGCGCGTCCTCCAGCAGCGGATTGCCCGACAGCCTGGCCAGCATCATGTGGAAGTCGAGATTGGCGCGCCAGGCACCCGGGGCGTCACCCGCCTCGCCGCGCTCCTCCACCCGGCGCGACGCCTCCTTGAGCGCGCCGAGCTGGGCGGGCGACAGCATTCCGTCGCGCTGCGCGACGGCGGCGAGTTTCGCGGCCAGGGCGTCCAGCGCTCCATGGACCTGTGTCGCGTGCAGCATCTCCTGCGGGGAGAGGGAGCTGACCACCACACCCCGGCCCGTGGAGGTGACGAGGCCGTCGCTCTGCAGACGGCGCAGCGCCTCACGGACCGGGGTCCGGCTCATGCCCAGGTCGTCGCAGATACCCAGCTCGGTGAGACGATCCCCGGGGTGGTAGTGCCCGGAGATCAGTCGCTCGCGCAGTCGCCGGTAGGCCAGTTCGGCCTGGTTGTGCACTCCTGGACGCTCTGCGGGGCGGTCACCGGTTGGCAGCATGGTCAACGTATACATTGCATTCAGTCGACGGTGCAATGCCGGCCGTGCCGTGTGCGATGCCGGCCGTGCCGTGTGCGACGCCCGTCGGCCCCGGTGTGAATCCTGCCGGGTCATGCGCGGGAAAGAGAGGGGCGCCTCCGTCGGAAACGGAGACGCCCCCATGGGCCGGTCCGCGGGGACCGGTCAGCAGTACTGGGCTTCCTTGCCGATGGACCGGTACATGCAGTCCGCGTTCTCCAGCAGTTGGAGTACCGCGTCGCGGTTCCGGCTCGTCTCGCGGGTGATCACCTCGTCGGGCGGGTAGAAACCGCCGCCGCCCGAGGACGGATACATCTCGAAGGTGTACCCGAAGATCTTGTGCGTGCCCCACAGCCAGTCGTCGATCGAGCCGTCCGTGATGTAGAGGTCGCTCGACTGCTCGGGCGTGTAGCCGTTGCTGGCGGCCATCTTCTGGCCGATGGCGGCGAAGGCGTTGCGGTCGTCCGCGGTCATTCCGGTGGTGGTGTCGGCCGTGGTGTAGCCGAAGGGCCAGAGCACCAGCTCGCTGTAGGTGTGGAAGTCGATCGCGGCCTTGATCTGCTGCGTACCGCCGACGACCCGCCCGCGTACGAAGTTCGCCACGACCTTCACCTCGGGCGCCGACTCGGCGGCGCTGCCCCGGTAGGTGTCCGACGAGGCGCTGCCGGAGGAACCGCCGCAGCAGCCCCAGCGGTAGGCCCAGTTGCGGTTGAGGTCCGTACCGACCGCGGTGGAGCCCGAGTTGGGCTGCCGGTTCTTGCGCCAGCTGCGGTAGGAGCCGGTGGCGATGTCGTACTCGCCGCCGTCCGGGTTGAGGTCCGGGATGATCCAGATCTCACGGTTGTTGACGATGTTGGTGACGCGTGAGTCGGTGCCGTAGTCGGAGGTCAGCTCCTTCAGCAGATACAGCGCCATCTCGACGGTGAGATGTTCGCGCGCGTGCTGATGGTGGGTGAAGAGGACCTCGGGCTCGTTCTCGTCGGTGGCGACGTTGTCGCTGATCTTGATGGCCGTGATGTTCCGGCCCTGGTACGTGGTGCCGATGACCCGCTGGCTCGCGATGCCCGGGTTCGCGGCGACGATCGAGTTGATCTCGCTCGTCATCTCGGCGTAGTTGTGGTAATTCGAGTCCGCCGAGGGGAA
Organism: Streptomyces sp. NPDC051662; assembly: GCF_040681655.1. Classification (NCBI taxonomy): domain Bacteria; kingdom Bacillati; phylum Actinomycetota; class Actinomycetes; order Kitasatosporales; family Streptomycetaceae; genus Streptomyces; species Streptomyces sp. NPDC051662. Next base: position 57,014 of record NZ_JBFAZD010000025.1, on the reverse strand, counting down.
GTCGAACGGGGTGACGGCGCCGTTCAGGGTACGGTCCGGGGCGGCGCCCAGCGGCGTCGGCGCGTAGCCGAGCGCGCGGAGCTTCCTCACCTGCGCCGGGTCGGCGGAGACGACCACGCTCTCGCTGTCGGACGCGTCGATCGTCACACCGGTCCTGGCGAGCGCGGTGCGCGTCGCGGACGTCGCGTGCATGACGATCTCGTACTGCCGGATGTCCTCGTCGGCGGCCGTGGCCCTGGCCGCGGCCGATGAGGGAGTGGAATCGGCGCTGGTGGCCGTGGCGGTGGCCGTGGCGCCGAGGGTCAGGGTCAGCGCGACGGCCAGGGTGGCTGTCCGTCTGCGACCGGTGGCGCCGCTTCCGCGTATTCGGAGCCGCATGAAGTCTCCTGGATGGGGAGTTGTGGGGGTGTGGGCGCGCAGTACGTGCCCGGGGTCATCGTGAGGCTTTGGCATGACCGGGTCAAGGGTGCGCATACGGCGGGCAAAGGGGGAGTTACGCGTTCTGGCCGGGACGGTACGGGGCGGATTCGGGCAGCGGCGTGGCCGCGCCCGGTGCCGCCCGCATGCCGTCCAGGAGCAGCCGGAGATAGCGCCGCCACAGCTCGGGCTGTCCGGTGTGGTCCGTGATCGCCGCGACCATCAGCTGGATCATGGGGAGATCGAAGCCCTTGAAGTCCTGGCGCAGTGTGCCCTGTTCCTTCGCCCGGGCGATCAGCTGATCGACGGCGGGCTTGATCCGCTCATGGACCCGCGTCTGGCGCTTCGGCCCCTGTCCGGTGCCGAGCATGACCTCGCGCAGCCCGCGGTCGAACGCCTGGATCTCGCAGACCTTCTCCAGGCTCGTGGCCAGCGCGTGCCAGGCGTCCGGGTCCGTGGCGGCTTCCCGGCTGAGTGCCTCGACGTTGTCGATCATGTCGTCGAAGAGCGCGTCCACCAGCTCTTCCTTGTTGGCGAAGCGCCGGTAGACGGTCCCCACGCCCACGCCGGCCCGGGCGGCGACATCGTCGAGGGTGGCCCCCGTCCCGCGCTCCCTGAACACCTCGTGGGCGGCGGTGATGATCCGCCGGCGGTTGCGCTCGGCGTCCCGCCGTAGCGGCCGGACCGGTTGTTCCGGCTGTGCTGATGGCGCCATCTCGGTTGCTCGGACTCCTGGAAACGGTGAGGGTCCCCTCCACTTGATCCTATGCCTCGGCCATGAACTGGAGAAGTGATCTCCGCTTACTGTTATGGTGAGCCGGAAACCGGAGAAAGCTTCTCCACTTCATTGGAGCGCGACACAAGGAGAACCGTGGCCAAGCGGACCAGGGGTGCGATCCTCGGCGGATCGATGGTGCTGTGCCTCGCCCTCACGGCATGCTCGACGGACGGCGGGAGCGAGTCGTCCGGTACGACCGGAGGCCCCACGGCATCGATGGCTCAGTGCCCGCGGCCCCCGGTCGCGCCGCCCTCCGGCGACGCGGCCCCCGGCGGCGCGCCGGGCCTCCCCCTCGCCACCTCGGTGGCGACCGGCGACACCGGCACAAGCACCGTCATCACGGCGAGCGGCGCCCAGATCCGGTGCGGAAGGACGGCGGTCAAGGCCCACCGCGACATCGTCTACGCGACACCGTCGACGGCGGGGAAGAAGACCGGACTGAAGCTGGACATCCAAGTCCCCACAACGGACGGCGAGAAGCCGCTGGTCGTCTACATCCCCGGCGGCGGGTTCGTCAGGGCGGACAAGAGCGGCGCGCTGGACCAGCGGACCCATCTGGCCGAACAGGGCTATGTGGTGGCCGCCATCGAGTACCGCACCACCACCGACGGCGCCACCTACGAGGACGGCGTCGCGGATGTGAGGTCGGCGATCCGCTACCTCCGCGCCCACGCCGACGACTACGGGATCGATACCGGGAAGGTCGCGGTCTGGGGCGAGTCCGCCGGCGGATATCTCGCCGCCATGGTCGGTACCACCCAGGGCGTCGAACGGTTCGACGTCGGTGACCATCTCGACGAGAGCGGCGATGTCCAGGCGGTCGTCGACAAGTTCGGGCCCTCGGACCTCGCCGGGATCGGCGCGGACTTCGACCCGGCCGCCCGGCGGGCGAACGTGGCCCCCGGCAACTCGACCGCCGCGTGGGTCCACGGGCCCGGTACGGAGAAGTCGGTCACGGACGACCCCGCGGCGGTCGCCCGGGCCAACCCGGCGACCTACGCCGACTCCTCGGACCCCGCCTTCCTCCTCTTTCACGGAAGCGCGGACCGTATCATCTCGCCCAGCCAGACCCTGCTGCTGCACAACGCGCTACGCGCCAAGGGGGTCGACAGCACCCGCTACGTACTCACGGGCGCGGACCACGGCGACTTGGCCTTCATGGGCGACGCCGAGGCCGGGCTCCCATGGACGACCGAGCGGACGGTGGGGGTCATGACGCGGTTCCTGGACGAGCGGCTGCGCGGCTGAGCCTCGGCGCCGCTCGGCTCTGGCATGGGTCGACCCGCGTCCAACTGGCTTGATACGGCGCCCCTTTGTGTCCTTGGGGGCATCCCCGGGCGGGCGCGTCCTCGCTACGGGGGTATTGCGCGACCATGTCATGGCTATGACATCCCGCCGGACCTCTTGTCGACTGACGCCGTCTCAGCGAAGGTCTTAGCGGGCGGCCCCAGGAACCACGCGGTCCGCTCCCCACGCATACATCCCGTATGTGCCCCCACGTTGCGCACGCACCCCAGCGCACCCGATGAGGAGGATCCCTCACGATGGCAGTGTTGCGTACCACCAAGACACGGATCGCCGCGGCGATCACGGCGGCAGCGGCGGCTGCGGCCATGACCGCCCTCGCCGTTCCCGCCCAGGCGGCCCCCGCCGTGGGTACGGTCGTCGGCGCCGATGCCAAGGACGCGGTGCAAGGCAGCTACATCGTCACGCTCAAGGAGACCGCCGGCCTCAAGTCCGCCTCGGCGGCGGGCCGGAGCGTGGTGTCCGAGTACGGCGGGACCGTCAAGCGTACGTACACGGCGGCCCTCAACGGCTACGCGGCGGAGCTGTCGCCCGCGCAGGCGCGCAGACTCGCCGCCGACCCCGCGGTCGACCAGGTCTTCCAGGACCGCGAGGTCCACGCACTCGCCACCCAGACCAACCCGCCGTCCTGGGGCCTCGACCGGATCGACCAGGCGGCGCTGCCGCTGAACAACAGCTTCACCTACCCGGATTCCGCCGGTGAGGGTTCGACCGTGTACGTCATCGACACCGGCGTCCGCATTACCCACCAGGACATCGCGGGCCGGGCCACGAACGGCTACGACGCCGTCGACAACGACAACACGGCGCAGGACGGCAACGGCCACGGCACCCACGTGGCCGCCAACGCCGCGGGCACGGCGTACGGCGTGGCCAAGAAGGCCAGGATCGTCGCCGTGCGCGTGCTCAACAACGCGGGTTCGGGCACCACGGCCCAGGTCGTGGCCGGCATCGACTGGGTCACCAACAACCACGGCCCCCGGTCGGTCGCGAATGTCTCGCTCGGCGGCGGCGCCAACGCCGCGATCGACACCGCCGTGCAGAACTCCATCAACAGCGGTGTGACCTACGCGATCGCCGCCGGTAATTCCGGCGCGAACGCCCAGAACTACTCGCCGGCCCGGGTCGCGGACGCGATCACGGTCGGTGCTACGACCAGCACCGACGCCCGCGCCAGCTACTCCAACTTCGGCGCGCGCGTGGACCTCTTCGCTCCGGGCAGTGCCATCACCAGTGCCTGGAACACCTCGGACACGGCCACCAGCAGCATCTCCGGCACGTCGATGGCCACCCCGCATGTGGCCGGAGCCGCCGCCGTCTACCTCGCGGGACACCCCACCGCGACCCCGGCCCAGGTCGCCACGGCCCTGGTGAACGGCGCCACCAACGGAGTGGTGACCAACCCCGGCACCGGCTCGCCCAACAAGCTCCTGCGGATAGTCCCGTAACCCACCGGACGATCCGATAGTCCCGTGACCCACCGGACGAACTGAGAGTGTGACGCCCGGCGCCGACCACCTGGCGCCGGGCGTTACGCCTGTTCGTCGTCCGTCGCCGCCGGCCGCGGCGACCCTCGCGACTCCGGCGAAGAGTCGATGGCCTAGGGGCAACTTCCCGGCGAATCCTTGCGGCATGGAGTCGTTTGCATCCCGCCCGTAACGATCGTCTCAATAGGTTGCACCTGCCGCTCCACGGGCCGTACGTGCGGTCCGACAGGGACGAGTGGCAGGGGTGGGGACGTGGGGTCATGAGATCTGCCGACGAGAGCGGGAGATTAAGAAGCGCCGCCGGGCTGCGCTGTCAGACCGACATCGACGCGGAGGGCCGCTACCGATGGCGGGTGGTGGCTCAGAACGGTCGGGTGGTCGCCGTATCGGCGCTCGCCTTCGCGTCGTACGAGCGGTGCCGCGCCGCGTTCGAGGAGGTGTGCAGGCGGCACGCGGTCCTGACCGGCGGGGTTCAGCACACCGCGGAGGCCAATGGCTGGATGTGGATCGTCAGGGACGAGAGCGGACGCCGGACCATCGTGTCCGCCCGCTCCTACGAGCGGTACTCGACCTGTCGGGTCGCGTACACCCGATTCCGCGAACTGCTGCGGGAGTTGGGGGAGAGCGGCGAGGTTCCCTGGAGCGGGAGCTGACGCCCCGGTGGCGGGTGTACCAGGCGCGGAGCGGAAGGCTCTCCGCACGGTACGCGCACACGTTCGTCATCGGAAGTTGCCTCTAAGAGGCGCCTCGTTCATATAAAGATGCCTGCGTGTCAACCGCGCCCCGTGAGCGTCATGGGTGTGCTGAGACGAACAGGGGAGCGAACCGTCGCCGCCCAGCGATCCGTTGGGCTCGCGACCGAGGGACCGGCCGCCGCCGAAGGGCCGCGCGGGCTCTACGCCGACCCCGGGCTGCCCGACCGGATCTTCCGGGGTGTGGCCCGTGGCGGCGGTGGGCTCGTGCTCGCCGTGATGCTGCTGGTGGGCGGCTTTCTGCTGTACCGCGCGTGGCAGGCGCTCGACCGGGCCGGCTGGTCCTTCCTCACCACCGCGGCCTGGGAGCCGGACGCGGGCCGCTTCGGTATCGCCGCCGTCATCGTCGGCACCGTACTGATCGCGCTGGTGGCGATCGTGGTGGCGGTGCCGCTGGCGGTGTGCGGGGCGCTCTACATCTCCGAATACGCGCCGCCCGCCATGCGCGGGACGCTGATCAGCGTGGTCGACCTGATGGCGGCCGTGCCGAGTGTCGTCTACGGACTGTGGGGGCTGTTCTTCTTCGAGGGCGCCGTGCTGCCCACGGCCCGCTGGATCGCCACCTACTTCGGCTGGTTCCCGCCGCTGGGTGTCGTCGGCGCCGATCCGCGCGATCCGCTCGCCACCGAGACCGTCTACACCTCCTCGACCCTCATCGCGGGCATCGTGGTGGCGCTGATGGTCGCCCCGATCATCTGCTCGGTGATGCGCGAGGTCTTCACCCAGGCTCCGGCCGGTGAGCGCGAGGGTGCCTACGCGCTCGGCGCCACCCGCTGGGGGATGATCCGCAGCGTCGTCCTGCCGTTCGGCAAGGGCGGCATGATCGGTGGCACCATGCTCGGACTCGGCCGCGCTCTGGGCGAGACCATCGCCGTCTACCTGATCATCTCGCCGGTCTTCCAGATCCAGTGGCACATCATCCAGAGCGGTACCAGCTCCGTCTCCTCACTGATCGCGCTGCGGTACGGGGAGGCCAGCCCGTTCGGGATGTCCGCGCTGATGGCGGCCGGCCTCGCGCTCTTCGTGATGACCCTCATCGTCAACTTCGTCGCCTCGTCCATCGTCGCGCGCAGCCGCTCCGGCGCGTCCAGCGATGCCTAGGTCCTGTCCGGTACCCACGTTCCGTCCGCTGTCCGAGCCCTCGCCGGCCTCCGAGCCCTCGCCGCTGTCCAGACCCTGCCCTAAGGGGACCCGCCCGTCATGACCCTCGCACCCGAGTCGCCACCGTCCCTCGCGAAGGAGCGGCGTACCGTCCTGCCCGCGAGCAGGCCGCGGCCCGTGGAGCCGGCCGGGGAGCGGCGGCGCTCCCCGGCGCTGAGGCGTGCCACGGACACCTACGCGCTGTTCGGCTCCGCCGCCGCGGCCATCGGTCTGACCTCGCTGCTCTTCGTATGGCTGCTGCCGTTCAACGGGGTGATCGGCTTCCTGGTCATCGGGTACGCGCTCTTCCTCGGTCTCTACGCGCTGCTGGTCTCCTTCGACGAGGACGGGCCTACCGTCCGGGACCGGCTCGCCGGGGTCGTGGTCCGTTCGGTGGGCCTGGTCATGGTCGTCGCCCTGGCGTTCGTGATCGTCTACACGCTGTGGGAGGGCCGCAAGGCGCTGCCCCATCTGAACTTCTTCACCGAGGACATGACGCTCGCGGGCCCTCTCGACCCGCTGAGCGCCGGCGGCATCCTGCACGCCATCGTCGGCACCCTGGAGCAGATTCTCATCGCGCTGGTGCTCACCGTGCCCGCCGGGCTGGTCTGCGCGGTCTTCCTCAACGAGGTGCCCGGCCGGTTCGCGCGGTTCGTCCGTACCATCGTCGAGGCCATGACGGCGCTGCCGTCCATCGTGGCCGGGCTGTTCATCTACGCCACCGCGATCCTCGCCCTGGGCACCGGGAAGTCGGGCTTCGCCGCGTCCCTGGCGCTCGGTGTGATGATGCTGCCGATCATCATCCGGGCCGCCGATGTGGTGATCCGGCTGGTGCCCGGCTCGCTGCGCGAGGCGTCGTACGCGCTGGGCACCTCGCGCTGGCGCACCGCGTGGCATGTGGTGCTGCCCACCGCCCGCTCCGGACTGACCACTTCGGTGATCCTCGGCACCGCGCGCGGGGTGGGGGAGACCTCTCCGGTGCTGCTGACCGCGGGCTTCACCGCGGAGATGAACGCCGATCCGTTCAATGGACCGCAGGTCTCGCTGCCGCTGGCCACCTTCGAGTTCGTCAAGTCGCCCGAACCCTCCATGATCGCACGTGGGTTCGGTACCGCGGCGACCCTGATGGCGCTGGTGCTGCTGCTGTTCGTCCTCGCCCGGCTCATCGGCGGGCGCGCACCGGGCAAGCTGACGCGCCGTCAGACCCACCGTCGCGTGCTCGCCTCGCGCCGCGACGCCGAGCGCTTCGCGAGCCGTACACACGGCCACGCGGCTGCCGCCGCCTCGTCCGCACCGACTTCCTCCGTACCCGCCGTCAAGCCCAACAGGAGTACCCCGTGAGACCCGCGACCGTCTCCCGACTGGCCATGGGGCTGGCCGCGCTGCTCTGCGCGCTGCTCGCCGTCGGCCCGCCGCCCGCCTGGGCGGTGACCTATCCGAAGATCAACGGTGCGGGCTCCACCTGGAGTTCCAACGCACTGGACCAGTGGCGCCGCAATGTCGCCTCCAACTTCGGTATGACCGTCAACTTCGCGGCGACCGGCTCCTCCAACGGCCGGGAGCAGTTCAGAAACGGCTCCGTCGACTTCGGTGTCTCCGAGATCCCGTACGGTCTCAAGGAGGGCGGGGTCACCGACGCCCCGCCCAAGCGCGGCTACGCCTATATGCCGATCGTGGCCGGTGGTACGGCCTTTATGTACAACCTGAAGATCGGCGGCAAGCGGGTCACCAACCTGCGGCTCTCCGGTGAGGTCCTCGCCAAGATCTTCACCTCCAAGATCACCATGTGGAACGCGGCGGAGATCAGGGCCGACAACCCGGGCCTCACTCTCCCCGCCCGCCGGATCGTGCCGGTCGTGCGCTCCGACGGCTCCGGTACGACGGCGCAGCTGACCACCTGGCTGTCCAAGGAGCACTCCGCGGCCTGGAACGACTACTGCGCCCGCGCCGGACGCGCCACCCCGTGCGGTCTCACCTCGTACTTCCCGATGGTGCCCGGCACCTCCACGATCGCCAAGTCCGGATCGCTCGGTGTCTCCGGCTATGTGAAGCAGAGCCAGGCCGAGGGCGCCATCACCTATGTCGAGTACTCGTACGCCATCTCGACCGGCTTCCCGGTGGCGAAGATGCTCAACGACAAGGGGTTCTATATCGAACCCACCGCGTCCAGCGTCGCCGTGGGACTGCTCGGCGCGAAGATCAACCCGGACAGGAACTCCACGAACTATCTGACCCAGATCCTGGACGGCGTCTACGGCTCCAGGGACGCCAGGGCCTATCCGCTCTCCAGCTACAGCTACATGATCATTCCCACCTCGCTGACGGGCGAGCAGAACCCGATGACCAAGGAGAAGGGCCTCTCGCTCGGCACCTTCGCCAACTACTTCCTCTGCGACGGCCAGCAGATCGCCGAGGAGCTGGGGTACTCCCCGCTGCCGAAGAACCTCGTCCAGGCGGGCTTCGAACAGGTACGGCGCATCCCCGGCGCGCCCACGGACAAGATCAATATCAACTCCTGCCGCAACCCCACCTTCTCCCCGGACGGGACCAACACTCTCGCCAAGAACGCGCCGCAGCCGAAGGCCTGTGACCAGAAGGGCCCGACCCAGTGCTCCGACGGCACGGCGGGCGCGAAGGGCCAGAAGACCCCGGTGAAGCCCTCGGCCCAGGGCGCCAACGGCGGTTCGGGCAGCGGCGGTTCCGGAGGTACGGGCGGCTCGGGCGGTACGGGCGGCTCCACCGCGGGCACCGGCGGCTCCGGGGCCACCGGTGGCAGCGGTGGGTCCACGGGCGGCTCCACCGGCTCCTCGGAGTCGGCCGCCGCCGCGTCCGGCGCGTCCGGTGGTGTCATCGACCCGGACACGGGCGAGCTGATCACCGGTGACGGAGCCGGCGGCGGTGACTCCTCGGTGGTCGGGAACCCCGTCACCCTCGCGTCCAACGAGGCGACGGGGCTGCGCGGCGCGCTGATGGCGCTCTCCGCCCTGCTTCTCGTCGGTGTGGTCGTCGGCCCACCGCTCACCGCACGCGCGCTCGCCGCACGGGCCCGCCGCCGGGAGGGATCGGTATGAGGACCCGTCAACTCCGTTCTTTTGAGGGCGGATCCAGGGTCTCCCGGCGGGTGAGGGTCGGCGTCGGGGCGCTCTTCGCCGCCCTGGTCGTCGCGCTCGTACCGCTGCCTCCGGGCACGGACCGGGCCCAGGCGGCGGAGCAGGGGAGCGGTACGAAGGCGACGTCGGACTCCGCGATGACGCTGACCGGCAAGAAGGGGCAGTACGACGACTTCTCCAGCCTCAAGGTGACCGTCCACCAGACGAAGAACCTGCGGGCCCAGGGGGTCGATGTGACCTGGGAGGGCCCCGCCGTGCCGACCGCGGACGGCTACCGCAACTTCCTCCAGATCATGCAGTGCTGGGGAGATGACCCGGCGGGCCCGGCCCGGGAGCAGTGCGAGTTCGGGGGAAACAACGCGGGCACCCACTGGATGAGCCAGCGCACCCTGCCGAAGGGCTCGGACCCGCTGGAGAAGAAGTACGCGGACGCCGGTGACAACAACCCGTTCGTTCCGTTCCAGCCCCTTCAGGGCGATCCGACCGACTCGCCCTCCGACGCCACCTACTTCAGCAAGAACGACACCAACGCCCAGCCGTGGCTGCGGACACGGAGCGACGGCAGCGGTGAGGCCGTCTTCGAGGTGAAGTCGGCGATCGAGGCCCCCTACCTGGGCTGCGGCGATGTCGGCAGCGCGGCCGGGGCGGGGAAGCCCCGGAAATGCTGGCTGGTCGTCGTGCCCCGTGGCGAGCATGACCCGGACGGTACCGTCAACGCGGGCGACGGTGTGCACACCTCCCCGCTCAGCCAGTCCAACTGGGACCAACGACTCGTCTTTCCCATGGAGTTCGGCGCGGTCGGCAACACCTGCCCGGCGGACAAGGCCGAGCGACGCGTCATCGGTTCCGAGCTGCTGACCGACGCCATCACCTCGTGGCAGGCCACGCTGTGCGCGGGCGCCGACGCGCGGTTCACCTACAGCCAGGCCGCCGAGGACTACGCGCGTCGCCTCATCGGGAAGCCCACATCGACCTCGCCCGGGATGGGCGTCACCGTGGCCCCCATCGAGGAAGCGACGGGCGTGGTGTACGCGCCGGTCGCGGGCAGCGCGCTCACGGTCGGCTTCTTCTGGGAGGACGCGGAGGCCGGCCAGGTACGCGATCTGAGACTCAGCGCCCGGCTGCTCGCCAAACTGGTGACCGGCTCCTATCCCTATGACATCCGGCAGGTCGGCTTTCAGCATCCGGTCCCGGATCATCTGAAGGGGAACGCGCAATCGATTATCGTCGACCCGGAATTCATAAAACTGAATCCCTACTTCGACCGTCCGACACAGCCCCAGCTCGGTCCGGGCGGAATACTCCTCCAGGCCGGTAATTCGGATGTCAACAGCCTGCTCTGGCGCTATCTCCAGTCGAACGCGGAGGCGCGGGACTTCCTGCGGGGCAAGCCGGATCCATGGGGGATGAAGGTGAACCCCTTCTACCAGGCGCTGGGCCTGGACACGGAAGTACCGCTCGACTTCCCGAAGGCCGACACCACCGAGACGCGCATGACACTGCCCGACAACGGCGTCGACCGCACCATCGCGTACGGCCAGCTGGAGAAGTCCCCGTACTCCAACGACATGCACGACGGCGCGCTGCGCGTGAGGCGCGGCGCCACCGGGGCCACGTTCCTCGCCTCGCTCGACCCGGGCTCCCCGCAGGGCATCAAACTGGTGCCCTCGGACAGCAACCCCGGGACCCGGCGGGCGTATGGCGTCGTCGACGCGGCGTCCGCCTCCCGCTACGAACTCGACATCGCCGCGCTTCCGAACGCCGACGGTGTCTACGTACGGCCGACCGCCGACTCGATGCTCAAGGCCGTCGCCCGTATGCCCGACTCGTCCGTCAAGGGAGTGAAGGCGCCGAGCCCGGCCACCGCCAAGAGCGGCGCGTATCCGCTGACGGCGGTCGCCTACGCCATGGCCCCGGTCGACCAGCCCGCGGACGCGCGTCAGGACTACGCGCGACTCATCCGGTACGCGGCCGGCGACGGACAGACCCAGGGCCTGACGCCCGGTGAGCTGCCGCCCGGCTATGTGCCGATGCCCAAGGCGCTGCGTGACCAGGCGCTTTCCGCCGCCGACCAGTTGGTACGCGGCAAGGTGGCCGATCCCGCCACCACCCCTCCGCCGGCCGACGGCGAGTCCGTCGGCGGCACGGCGGCCGGCGGGTCCGTCGGCGGCGGTGACGTCGGCGGCGGTGACAGCGCGGGAGCCGGGCCCGCGGGAGCGGCCGGGGCCGGCGGAGCCGCGGGCGGTGACGGAGCGGGAACCTCCGGGGCATCCGCCCCGCCGGGCGCGGGGGCGGGCACCTCGGGCCCGGGGGCGAAGAGCGGACTCGCCTCGGGCGGGCTCACCCCCGGCGAGGTGCTCGGCATCGTCCGCTGGGTGCTGCTCGGCGTTCTGGTGGTCGGTGGCGTGGCCGCGCTGGCCGGTCCCGTCATGCTGCGGCTCTCGGCGCGCAGGGCGGCGACGGCGGCGGGCGGTCCTGGGTGACATAGGAGGAGCGAGCGTCCGATCCAGGGGATCACCCGGAGCGGCTCAGCGCCCTCCGGGAATTCTCCATAACCAGTGGTGAGTTCTCCAGGTGTCTCCTAGGAAATGCCCCCGTAACCTTTTCATCCGGCGGAGTTGGTGGTCTTGGACTGTGCATATGCGGAAATGTTCACGGCGTCGGCCGACGGGCCGGCGGAACGAAATCCGGATTCTTCTTGACAGTCCATTCCTCGAAATCCGTATTCACGGAGGAGAACAGAAGTGAACGTCAAGTCCCGTGCTCGCCTGGGCGCCGTCGTCGGTGCCGCCGCACTCGGTGTGGGCCTGCTGGCCCCCGTAGCCTCCGCCGACCCGGCGGTCGGTGAGTACCGTCAGCTCGCCGGCGTGGGTTCCGACACCACGCAGGACGTCCTCAACCGCCTCGGCGCGGTCATCCCGGACCCCGACGGGGTCCCGGACGGTCAGCTCATCGCGTCCTACAACGCGACGGGTACCGCCACCATCAAGACCCGCGCCACCGGCTGTGTCATCAACCGGCCCAACGGTTCCTCGGCCGGTATCGACGCCCTGCGCAACGCGGTCCTCAACAACACCGGTTGCCTCGACTTCGCCCGTTCCTCCCGGGGCCCGGCGGACACGACGACCACCAAGCTGACCTGGATTCCGTTCGCCAAGGACGCGGTGACCATCGCGGTCCGCTCGGACAGCGCGCTCAACAACAACCTGGACCTGACCACCGCCAACCTGCGTGACATCTACACCTGCGTGAAGACCACGCACAACGGTGTCGCCCTGACCCCGCTGCTGCCGCAGTCGGGCTCGGGCACGCGGTCCTTCTTCCTGGAGAAGATCGGGGTCACCGAGGCCCAGATCGGCACCTGCGTCAACGGCACCGTCCAGGAGCACGACGGCACCGCGCTGGACAGCGCCGGTGACATCGCCCCGTACTCCGTGGCCCAGTACATCGCCCAGACCAACGGTGTGGTGACGGACCGTCATGGCGTCACCGTCCTGGGCAAGGTGAACACCGTGGCGCCGCGCAACGCGGACGGCACGCTGAACGTCAGCTTCCCCTACAACCGTGACGTCTACAACGTCGTCCCGACCCCCAAGATCACCGGATCCACCGCTGACGCCAACGTCGTCAGCGCGTTCGTCGGCACCGCCTCCAAGGTCTGTGGCCAGCCGTCGCACATCACGGCCTTCGGCTTCGGCTCGATCGGCACCGCCTGCGGCGCCACCACCCTGAAGGGCGAGCGCTGATCAGCGCTCCCTCCCACCACGCCAAGGCCGGGCACCCTCCAGGTGCCCGGCCCCGCGGCGTGTCCCGATCCCGTGCCATGCCCGGCTGACCTCGCTACCGACATCACCACCGCTACCGACACCGACATCACCACCGACACCGACATCAACCGCGGCACCTACCGCGACACCGACACCCTGTGGGGGACCCGACCATGACACGCCTCGCGCGAGCGAGATCACTCCCGGCGCTGCTGCTGTGCTGCGCTCTGCTCATGGGCGCGGCCGCCGCCGTGCTCGGTGCCGCGGCCACCGCGAACGCGGCCGGCCGTCTCGGCGATCTGACTCTCAGCACCACCACTGGCAGCATCACGGACGATCCGCTCGTCCCACGGGTCACCACGGACACGGCGTGCCCGGAGGGGCAGGGCGGCGCGGTGCGGCTCAGTGTGCTCCACCCGACGGAGGGCACGAGCGCCCGCCTGGGCAACGCGACGACGGGACCGTACGACGCCGGGCCCATCGACACCGAGATGCCGCAGGAGTTCTTCCCCTTCTCCGACATCCTCGCCGGGTGGTACGGCAACGAGTCCCACGACGGTACGTACGAGCTGCGGCTCGACTGTGTCAACGTGCTCGATCCGAACCTGCCCGCGGCCTTCTTCACCACGAACATCGAGGTCACGGGCGACACCTGGGCACTGGCCGCGGCCGAGGCGACCAGTCTGGAGCTGACGGCCGCTCCGGAGAACCACCCCAAGGCGGGCAGCGAGGTGTCGGTCACGGTGAAGGTGACCCCCGAGGCGGCGGCCGGCGAGGTGGCACTCACCTCCGAGCGGGTCGGTAAGGAGCCGGTCGCTCTGGGCACGAAGGCGGTCGAGAACGGCACCGCCGTGTTCACGACGAAGGACCTGCCCGTGGGCGTGCAGAACATCCGCGCCCAGTTCACCCCCACGGATCCCGACGCGTACGCCGGTTCCAGCAATGAGATCAGTGGCTATACGGTCGACGAGGCCGGTACCCCGACCGGCACGCCGACGCCCACCGGCTCCGACGAGCCGACCGACGAACCCAGTGTGCCCGCCGACATCGACGCGCTGGACGCGGACGGCAAGCTGCTCGAACCGAACCCGAACCTGGAAGCCGGCCAGCAGGTGACGCTCATCGCCCGCGGCTATTCCAAGGACGCGACCGTGAAGGTCACCCTCGCCGAGGGCGACGCGACCTTCGAGGACGCCAAGGCGGACGCGGACGGCATCGTCCAGAACTACCCGTTCACCGTCCCCGCGGAGATCGCGGACGGCGATCATGTGCTGAACCTCGCCGAGGACAAGGAGGGCGGCCACAGCCTCGACTTCACGTTCACCACGGGCGAGGTGACCGAGCCCACCCCCGAGCCCAGCGACTCCACGGGCGCGGACGGCGGCGCGGCGGCGGGCACCTCCGGTGGTGACACCGGCGGTGACGGCGGCGCGGCGGCCGGTGGTAGCACGGGCGGCGGCGGGGGCGGCTCCCTCGCCTCGACGGGCACGGGCGTCGCCTCGATCGCCCTGGCCTCCCTCGCGCTGTGCTGCGTGGGCGCCGCGTTCGTGATCGGCGTGCGCCGCAAGGGTCTGATGACCTTCGCCACGCCCCCGGGCACGGCGGGCGACTGACCCGGGACGGGTTCCGAGGTGTGCCGGTTTCCGGAGGCAGGCCGTGTGTCCGCCTCCGGAGACCGGGCCCGTATCGACACCTCACCCCGTCCCCGCGTCGGCCCACCCGCCACCGCCACCCTCCCCCTCACGCCCCACCTCCGATCCCCGATCTCCGACCTCCGACCCAGCCAGCGAGGAGCGCAGCCACCGTGGCCGTTCTGACACCGCCGCCGTCCGCCACCGCCCCGCCGGACGCCCCCTCACCGCCCACCGGATCCGCGTCCCACAAGGAGCCCGCGGGGCGCGGGGGAGCCCGGGGGACCCCGGCCCGCCCGGGTCTCGCACTGGCCGGGGCCGCACTGTGCGTGCTCGCCGCCGTACTGCTCGGGTTCGCCGCGAACCTCACCGTCGTCGGGCACCTTCAGCACTCGCGTGACCAGCAGGTCGCCTACGACGAGCTGCGCAAGCAACTCGCCGAGGGCACCGCCCCGGTGGGCCCGCTCGACAACAACGGCAAGGAACTCGCCCTGGGCGCACCCGTCGCGCTGCTGGACATCCCCGCCCTCGGTGTCCACGAGGTCGTCGGCGAGGGCACCACCTCCGGTGTGCTGATGTCGGGCCCCGGGCACCGCCAGGACACCGCGCTCCCCGGCCAGTCGGGCACCGCCGTGATCATGGGCAGGCAGTGGGGATACGGGAGCCCGTTCTCCCATCTCGACCGGCTCCCCGACAACGCCACGATCACCCTGATGACAGGCCAGGGCAAGGCGGAGTACCGGGTGACCGGCATCCGGCGCGCGGGCGATCAACTGCCCCCGCCCAGCGGCGGTCAGAACGAGGGCCGGCTCACCCTCATCACCGCCACCGGCGCCCCCTACACCCCCTCGGGAGTACTGCGCGTGGACGCCGAACTGACCACGCCCGTACAGCCGAGCCCGCCGCGCGAGCGCCGCGCCGGATGGATCGGCGCCGCCGAAGAGGCGCTCAAGGGCGATGGCGGCGCCTGGCTCGCCGTCTTCCTGTGGACGCAGGCGCTCTTCCTCGCCGCGCTCCTCGCCGCCTGGGCACACCGGGTGTGGGGCCGCTGGCAGGCCTGGATCTGCGCCGTGCCCGTCCTGGCCGCACTCGGCCTCGCCGTCTCCGGCGCCGCCACCCGCCTCCTGCCCAACCTGCTCTGACAGAAAGTGAGTTGCCCCACCATGACGGTCACGCCGCCCGATCTCGTCGACACCCTGGTCCAGCCCGCGGTGGGCGGTGGCACCGCCGCCACACTGCGCGCCGATGCCGTCTCCGCGTGGTTCGGTGACCACAAGGTGCTCGACCAGGTCTCGCTGACCATGCCCGCCCACGAGGTCACCGCGCTGATCGGCCCCTCGGGCTGCGGCAAGTCGACCTTCCTGCGCATCCTCAACCGGATGCACGAACTGATCCCGAGCGCCGCGCTCGCCGGACGCGTGCTGCTCGACGAGGGAGACATCTACGACCGCGGACGGCGCATCACCCATGCACGCCGGCAGATCGGCATGGTCTTCCAGAAGCCCAACCCGTTTCCCGCCATGTCGCTGTACGACAACGTCCTGGCCGGGCTGAAGCTCAACGGCATCAAGGCGGGGCGCGACACCAAGGACGGTCTGGTCGAGGAGTGTCTCACCAAGGCCGGGCTCTGGCGTGAGGTCAAGGACCGGCTGCGGCAGCCGGGCGGCGCGCTCTCCGGCGGTCAGCAGCAGCGGCTGTGCATCGCGCGGTCGCTGGCGGTACGGCCGCGGGTGCTGCTGATGGACGAGCCGTGCTCGGCGCTCGACCCGACCTCGACGCGGCGCATCGAGGAGACGATCGCCGAACTGAAGGCGGAGGTGACGATCGTCATCGTCACGCACAATATGCAGCAGGCCGCACGGGTCTCCGACTCCTGTGCCTTCTTCCTCGCGGAGCAGGGGACACCCGGGGTGATCGTCGAACACGGCGACACGGACGCGATGTTCAACGCGCCCCGCGACACCAGGACCGCCGACTATGTCAATGGCCGGTTCGGCTGAGCGGGCACGGAGCTGAACGCGCACGGATACGAGCTCGGTCCGGGCTCGGGCTATGGCAAGGTGTGAGCCCACCGCACTGGAGGTCGATGGTGACGTTTGAGATCGTGACCGCGAACGCCGACTACGTCGAACGGCTCGGTATCTGGGCGGACGAGGAGGGCTGGAATCCGGGGAAGTCCGACCGGCACTCCTTCTTCCCGACCGACCCGGGCGGCTTTATCTTCGGACGTCTGAACGGTGAGGCCATCGCGTCGATTTCCGCCGTACGCTACGGCACCGATTTCGGATTCATCGGTTTCTATATCGCCCGTCCCGCCGTGCGCGGACAGGGATACGGAATTCAGGTCTGGCGCGCCGCCATGGCGCGCCTGACCGGCCGGAACGTAGGGCTCGACGGAGTGGTCGACCAGCAGGAGAACTACCGCAAGTCCGGCTTCCGCAAGGCCTGGAACAATGTCCGTTACGAAGGCGTCCCCGCGGCCATCGGCATTCCGGACGGCGTCACGCTCATCGACGCCC
The DNA here is from genome assembly GCF_040681655.1 of Streptomyces sp. NPDC051662. NCBI lineage: Bacteria > Bacillati > Actinomycetota > Actinomycetes > Kitasatosporales > Streptomycetaceae > Streptomyces > Streptomyces sp. NPDC051662. The sequence continues at coordinate 40,108 of NZ_JBFAZD010000025.1, read as the reverse complement.
GCACGGTCTCCTTCGATCAACTCGCCGCCTACGACCGCCGGTTCTTCCCGGCGGCGCGCGACGCCTTCCTCGCCTCGTGGATCGGCCTGCCCGACCGTACGAGCCTCGCCGCCGTGCACGAGGGTGAACTGCGCGGCTTCGCGGCCATCCGCCCCTGTAGCGGAGCCTCACGCGTCGGGCCGCTCTACGCCTCGTCCCCGGAGGTCGCCGCCGCGCTGCTGAGCGGACTGGCCGCGACCGTCCCCGGGACGCCCGTGGCGATCGACATCCCGGATATCAACGCACCGTCCGTACGGCTCGCGGAAGAGCTCGGACTGGCGCCCACCTTCGAGGCCGCGCGCATGTACACCGGTCCGGTCCCGGAAATGGATCTACCGGGTATGTACGCCGTCACCAGTCTTGAACTCGGGTAATTCCCGGGCGCTGGCCTCGTCGTCGAACCGGTATTAGATTGGTTGAGGTCAAGCAAGTAAATCCGTCGATCGTGTACGACGGGAGTGGTGCCCAGTGCGGTGGACAGTCGCGAAACCGGTCGGCTCACGGGCCGGTACCGACCGTGAGCCGGGACCGCGCTACAAGTGGATCGCCCTGTCCAACACCACACTCGGCGTACTGATCGCGACGATCAATATGTCGATCACGCTGATCGCGCTGCCCGACATCTTCCGCGGAATCGGCGTGGATCCGCTCCAGCCAGGCAATACCAGTCTGCTGCTGTGGCTGATCATGAGCTATCTGGTGGTCACCGCCGTGCTCGTGGTCAGCTTCGGCCGGCTCGGCGATATGTACGGCCGGGTCCGTATGTACAACCTGGGGTTCGCGGTCTTCACCGTGTTCTCCGTACTGCTCTCGGTGACCTGGATGCATGGCACGGCGGGCGCGCTGTGGCTGATCGGGATGCGCGTCCTCCAGGGCGTCGGCGGCGCGATGCTGATGGCGAACTCCAACGCCATCCTCACCGACGCCTTCCCGACCCATCAGCGCGGGCTCGCCCTGGGGCTGAACCAGGTGGCGGGCATCGCCGGATCCTTCATCGGGCTGGTCCTCGGCGGTCTGCTCGGCCCCGTCGACTGGCATCTGGTGTTCCTGGTCTCCGTACCGATCGGCCTGTTCGGCACCGTATGGGCGTATCTCAAACTGCGGGACACCGGCATCCGCACCCCGGCCCGGCTCGACTGGTGGGGCAATCTCACCTTCGCCATCGGCCTGATCGCCGTCCTGTCCGGTATCACCTACGGAATCCAGCCCTACGGCGGCCACACCATGGGCTGGTCCAACCCCTGGGTGATCACCGCGATCGCCGGGGGGCTGGCCATGCTGGTGGCCTTCTGTGTGGTGGAGACGAAGGTCGCCGAGCCGATGTTCCACCTGGCGCTGTTCCGTATCCGCGCGTTCACCGCGGGGAATCTGGCCAGTCTGCTCGCGTCGCTGGGACGCGGCGGCCTGATGTTCATCCTGATCATCTGGCTCCAGGGGATCTGGCTGCCACGGCACGGCTACAGCTTTGAGCAGACCCCCCTCTGGGCCGGTATCTATATGCTCCCGCTGACCATCGGATTCCTGATCGCGGGGCCCTTCTCCGGCTGGGCCTCCGACCGGTTCGGGGCGCGGCCCTTCGCCACCGGCGGCATGCTGCTGGCCGCCGGCACCTTCGCCGCGCTGAAGGAACTCCCGGTCGACTTCGGCTATCCGATGTTCGCCCTGATCCTGCTGTTGAACGGGCTGGCGATGGGGCTGTTCGCGTCCCCCAACCGGGCGGCCATCATGAACAGCCTGCCGCCCGACCAGCGCGGGGTGGGCGCCGGGATCAGCACCACCTTCCAGAACGCCGCCACGGTGCTCTCCATCGGCATCTTCTTCTCCCTGATGATCGCGGGACTCTCCGGGGCGCTGCCAGGCGCTCTCACCCATGGCCTGACCGCCCAGGGCGTGCCCGCCGCCGACGCGGCGAGGGTCGCCGCCCTGCCACCGGTCGGCGTGCTGTTCGCCTCGCTCCTGGGCTACAACCCGGTGCAGACACTGCTCGGCCCGCATGTGCTCGCCCAACTGCCCGCCGGACACGCCGATTACCTGACGGGGCGTGCCTTCTTCCCGGCGCTGATCTCCCAGCCGTTCTCCGACGGCCTCTCCGTCGCCTTCGACTTCGCGATCGCCGCCTGCCTGGTCGCGGCCGTCGCCTCGCTGCTCCGGGGCGGACGCTATATCCACGGGGACCGTCCCGTGGCCACGGCGCCCGCCGCGGCGGAACGGCATCCGGACACCTCGGCCTCGTCGGCCTCCGCGTCGCTGACGTGCCCGCGATCGACGTCACCGCGGCCGTACGCGCGGCCGTCTCCCGCACCGCCTCCGCCGCCCCCGTCCGAGGAACCGTGATGACCGTGCCCGCCGCCGCGCCGCTCCCGGACCCCGCCGAGATCGCCGAGATCGCCGGACGGCTCCGGCTGGCGATACAGCACCTCATTCCCGTCCTGCGTGCCCGTGGCGCGTCCGGCGACCTCACTCCCAGCCGACAGGCCGCCCTGGCCGAGCTCGCGGAGCATGGCCCGCTGCGTATCAGCGATCTCGCCGCACGCATGGGCGTCGCCCTGTCCACCACCTCCCGCATGGTGGATCTGCTCGACAGCACCGGCTGGATCGAACGGCGTCCCGACCCGCAGGACCAGCGCGCCAGCCTGGTCGCCCTCAGCCGTACGGGCAGGGCCGTGCTGGCCGCCAGGCGCCGCGAGACCGCCGCCCGCCTCGCCGAGCGGATGGCGCTGCTGACGGACGAGGAGCAGCGCGCCCTGTACGCCGCGCTGCCCGCGCTGGAGGCCCTGTCCGAGCGCGAGGCGACCTACCCCGGCGAGCTGCCCCGGGGCATCTGAGTCCGCGGAACCACCGCACACCGGCCGGATCTCCTCGGCCCCGGGCCCTCGGATGGCAGGGGCGTCCGGCCGGTGCGCGGTGGAACAGATCACCGCGTCGGATCACCGCGTCGGATCACTGCCTCGCAGCACCGGATCAGACGTTGGGCACCTTGAGCTTGTCCCAACTCGTCTTGCCCGGTATCCCGTCGGCGTCGCTTCCCGTGTAGCCGAGCTTGCGCTGCCAGGCCGCATAGGACTTGCGGTCGGCCTCGGACCAGTCCGGCCCCGGGCCCACCTCGTACCGTCCGCATCCCTCCGCCACCAGCCGCTTGCCCATCGCCGTGATCACGGCGCTGCGCCGGCCGACCGCGAAGAAGGCGGCCCCGGGGAAGGGTTCGAATGTCGCCGGAGGCTTCGGCGGCGGTGACGAGGGGCCGTCCGGCTTGCCGCCGAGCCGGTTCCCGATCCGCGCCCGCATCGACTCCATCGTGAAGCCGCGCGGGTCGATCTTGCCCGGCTGCCACTCCTTATGGCCGATCACGGAGCGCTGCGTCCAGCCGTGCGCCCGGCAGATGGCCGCCGCGGCCTTCTCTATCGCCTCCAGCTGGGCGGCCGGCCACGGGTCCGTGCCATTGCCCAGGTTGACGCACTCGAAGCCGTAGAAGTACCGGTTGCCGTCGGTGTTGGCCTCGTTGTCCGCGGGCAGTCCCGACTCGTTGATCACCGCGCGCAGGACATCGTCGTCGCCGAGTCCGGCGTGGTTGGCCCGGCCGTTGCCGACCAGATACACGGTGCCGTCCTTGGCGATCACACCGTGGCACAGCGGGCCCGGCAGGCTCGAATGGCCGTTGTAGCAGAGCTCCACGGAGCTCTGCGTCCCCGAGGTCACGGTGTGATGGATCATCACTCCGTGCAGCGGCCCCCACGGACCCTTGTGGTTGCGGTTGTGCGTACGCCAGCTCCGGTGCTCGACGACGCGCAGACCTTCGTTACGGAGGACTTGCAGCAGTTTGGTGGCGGTCAGAGGCGTTGCCATCGCGATGCTCCTTCATGTTCCGACGAACCGTCAGTTCTCTTTCTGTCCCTCGCCGTTCTCTTCCGGCGCCCGCTCCGCGGTGTCGTCCGTCGCGGCCAGTTCTGCGGCGACGGCCTCTTCCTCGGCCGCCGTCTCCGCCGCCAGCTCCGCTTCGTCGGCCGGGGGGACCGGGGTGGCCAGCGGCGCGAACGCCAGCCGCAGATCGGCGGCGGACCCTTCGCCGAACACCCAGGCGAGCGGAGCGTAGTGGTACTGGACGCCGGCGGGTGCGCGGAGCAGCGGACGACGGGCCGTGTCCTTGGGCCATTCCACATCTCCGGTCGCCGTACGCGCGGGAACGGTCCAGAAGTCACCGGAGCGATAGGTTTTCCCCGGCTCGAAGTAGACGAGAACGCCGTCCTCCAGCGGAATCCAGCCGCCCTCCTCGATCCGCAGCGCGCCGTCACGCGGCTTCGTCGCGCCCCGCTTCTGCCGTCCCGACCGGCCCGCACCACTCGTGTGGTGCGCCTCCGGCCGGTGGTCCCAGCGGCGCAGGAACGGGTGCAGCTCGGGCCGGCGGCCCACCGACGGGTCCGGCTCGCCGGAGAGCCGTACACGCCGTCCCGGCAGGTCGACCTCCTCCACCCTGAGCAGCGGCAGCGGCTCACCCCTGCTCAGATACGCGGTATCGGCGAACTCGACCTGGTCGCCGACGTTCAGATCCAGCTTGTCGTCACCGCCGAGCGAGGCCAGCTCCACCCACGTACCGTCGAGCCCGTCGACCGGGAAGGTCACCGAACCGTTCTCCCTGGACCACTTGAACGTCGCGTCCTTCGCTTCGCCACCCTGATGGATCTCCACGCGGTACATCTGGTTCTCCGGCCCCCGGTACCGCGCGTCCGGCTTCACCAGGCACGGGTCCTCGTCGGCGTGCTCGGGCCGCCGGGCGCGCGCCGCCATCCGCGCCGTCGGAGCCTGCGCCGCCACCCATGTGGTGAACGCCGCGCGGGCCTGCTCCTGCGGCGTTCCGTTCGCCGGATCCAGCTCCAGCCGCTCGCCGGGCAGCGGCAGCAGCTGCCAGACGACCTTGAGCCTGGCCGCCGTGTCGGGCATCGCCGAGCCCAGCGCGACCTCCCGCAGCAGCGGGTCCTCGGCCGCCGTGACCGAACGCTCCCACACCTTCAGATAGACCAGATAGGGGTATTGGGTGGGCAGCCGGTCGGCGGGCCGCTCCGGGTCGCGGTACGCGTCGGGCTGGTCCCAGTACGTCCAGGTGGCCGGCGGTTCCGGAGCCGCGGGGGCGTCCTTGTCACCGTCCTCGGCCGGGGCCGCGTCATCCTCGACGGGCACCCCCGGCGCCGGGCGTGTCGCGTCCACCAGGATGCCGTCCACGTAATAACGGCCGCCCGCGATGGTCAGATCGTCCAGCTCCCGGCCGCCGCCCACGAAATCCAGCGCGAATCCGGTGGCGCCGCGCGGGCCGCCGTGCGGACCGATCAGATCGGCGGCGAGGGTACGGGCCTGGTGCAGCTGGATCGCGGCCTGCTCATTCGCGTCCGCGTCGAGCTGGACACGGCCCTGCTGGGCGATCACCGCAGAGTAGTGCCGGTCGGGCCGGAAGGTGATGCGGGAGATATCTGCGTGCATGGGAAGGGGTCCCCCTCGGAAGATCGGCATTCGGTCGCGCGGGATACGGGTTCGCGGGATACGGAGTCACGGCATCGGGCATGAGGCGGGGCACAGGGCGCGGGAGGGCTCAGGTCACGGTGACGATCCCGGCGTCGGTACCGGCCGGGGTGTACTCGGCCAGCCGCGCCCGCAGACTGTCCAGGCGCTGCGGCTGGTACAGATCGTGGAAGGCGCCCATCTCGGAGCCGTCCTCGGCGCCTCGCTTGATCTCCTCGGCGCACCCGGCCGCCAACTGCCCGTACGCGGGCGTGCCGTACCGCTCACCGGTGAACGACGGCCGCACCCGCGCGGCCTCCTCGCCGCCCACCAGGTCCGGCTGGCAGCGATGGCGGCGCGGGGTGCGCGAGCCGGGCGGTACGTACGAGAACCGCACGCAGCCGACGCCCCGCCTGGCCACCCGCAGCGCCCCGGTGAAGAGGGAGTTCTCGGCGATCTCCACCGCGTGGGTATGGACCTCCCCGATGACGGTGGTGCGGTGCGCGTGCAGCACGGCGTGGGCATGCCGGCAGTCCGGGGCTGACAGGGCCGCCCGGTCGTGACCGGTGGCGTCCAGGACGCTGTCGCGGATATGGAGGGGCAGCGGGTCGTGCCCCACCTCGTCACCGATCACCTCGATGGTGCCGAGGACACACCGCTCGATCTCCACGCACGCGGAGGTCCTGTCCAGCACCAGACTCGGTTCCTCGGGGGAGTGCGGCTCGCAGTGGGGCTCCAGCGACCAGCCGGGTACGAGCGTGCAGTGCCGCAGCACCACCGCGCCCATGGGACCGGAGACATGGAGCCCGCGCCCGGTGATCAGCAGACCGTCGAGCACGATCCGGGGAGCCTCGCCCGCACCCTCCCGGCCGTCCTCGTCGTCCCGCGCGTCCTCGTCCCGCGCCCGGATATTGAGCGCGTCGGGCCGGTTGCTGTACCAGTCGAGCAGCCGGATCACCGGCCGGGTGCCCTCGGCCGCCCGCACCTCCAACCGGTCGCCGGGGTCCAGATCGAAGTCGAGCTGCTCCTGATAGGCGCCGCTGTGCGTGATCTCGATCAGACCGTCGGGCCCGCAGTGCCCGGCCCGCCGGTCGGCCCGCCACTGCCCGTACGCGTCCATGATCCGCTGATACGGCCGGCCGGGGCCGACCTGGTAGACCGCCGAGGACACCGGCGTCTCCCGGTCGCGCGGGTACTCACCGCCGCCCGTGCCGTCGGAGAACGCGTAGTGGTAGGTGACCCAGACGCCCTGGCGCGGCGCGGAGCGCGAGCCGAAGGCGATCCGGCCCAGCTCGGGATCGACCGCGACCTGCCCGCGCTTGGGCCGGTAGCGCCAGTCCGTCAGATCCGCCACCACGAGATCCGCCGGCGCCACCGGCTCGTCCTGGCCGTCGCGCCAGACCGTGAAGCTCCTGCCGGGACCGTAATAGTCCGCGAGCCGGTCGGCGAGCTGCCTGCGGCGGATATACGCGGGGACGTTGTCGATGGTCGCGACATGGGTGGCGGACGGCTCGGGCACCGGCTTCGTCACCAGCGGGGTGTCATTGCCCAGGATCGAGAACGTGTAGAGGTTACGGGCCCGGTCGACGCAGTACGCGGGCGCCCTGGTCAGCTGGAACGGCTTCAGCCGCCACACGAACAGGCCCACCCCCGCCGGGGTTTGGCCACCCGGCGTACGCGCCGAGTCGGCCCGCCGTACGTCCACCGACCGCGCGACCGTACCGAACGGCCCGCCCGCCAGATCCAGCGCGGCGCCCTCCCGTACGTCCACGAGCCGGCCGCGCTCCAGCCGGCGCGCGTTCACCGCCGCCGTCCCCGATCCGTACAGCTTGACCGGCTGCTGCTGCGCCAGGAGCCGGGAGAACTCCACCGCCCGCGCGGGCCAGCCCGCCACATCCCCGGCCAGCTCCTCCAGCAGCGCCAGGGTCCCCTTGCGCCGCCGGTTGGCGACCGTCGCGGCGACATCGGCGCGCGGCGCCAGGGCCTCGGCGAGCCGGTCGCGCGCCTCCTCGGCGCCGCCGCCGCTCGCCAGGCCCTTCGCGAGCACCCGCTCATAGCCGGGCAGCGGGGTGTAACCGACCAGATCGCCGAGATACGGCAGCACCCAGGGCGCCGCGGTCTCCACGAACCAGTCCTCATAGCTCTGTTCGACGCCGTCGCGGACCAGGTCGACCTGCTCGGCGATCACCGCGAGCAGCGCGCGCAGCGGCTCCCCGCCCTCGGCGTCGCGCAGCCGGTGCCACTGCGGGAGCAGCTCCGCGAGCCCGTCCGGTTCCCTGCTCATGCGGTGACCTCCGTCAGAATCAGCGTGTCCGCGACATGCGGTGACAACAGAGCGAGCCGGGCCGGCCTGATGCCCCGGAAGACGGACACCGCCCGTCCCTTCGCGAGCCGCCGGGTATCGGTGATGTCCGGGTTCAGCCGCAGCAGTTCGGTCAGTGGGATGCCGTACTGCCCGGCGATCCGGGTGAGCGTCTCGCCGTCCCGCTCGCTGACCACATGCACGTCCTCGTCATACGTGGCGAGCCGCGCCGGGACCGCCGGGCGCGGCCGGCCGAGGTCGCCCGCGAGCGCGATCAGCTGCTCCGGGGTGACGGACGCGGGCACCCCGGTGAACACATCGACATCCACGTAGTCCACCCCCGGCACCCGGTGGGCCGTCGCCAGCACGTCCGAGAGCCGGGCGGGCACGCCCAACTCCCTCCGTCCGCTGCCGAATTCACGCAGCAGCGCCTGCCGCAGCCGGGGTTCGACCACACTCCAGGTGTGATCACGGGCCACCTTCACCCGCGCCGCGAGCAGCAACAGCACCAGCTCGCGCACGTCCACACGCACGGGCAGCCGTGAGTCGCCGTAGCGGGCGAGCGAGGACCGCAGCGCGCGCAGCACCTCGGAGTCCTCGGCGATCGCGATGTCATCGACCCCGGCGACCGTCATATGCAGCACCCGCCGCCGCCCGTCGAAGATCTCACGGGCCGCGGCCCGGCCGATGCCCGCACGGGAGCGGGCGAAGTCCTCGTAGTCCCCGACGGACACGAGCCGGTCCAGAGCGGAGACCGCGAGCGGGATCGTGCGCCGGGTCAGACCGGGACCGTCGGCGTCCGCGCCGCCCGTGGCGGGCTGCGGATTGGTGACGGCCGTGACACCGAGCGGCCGGGTGACGGCCTGGGTGATCCGGTCCGCCGGGACGTTGGCGGCGCTGCCGGTGCCGAAGCGATACCGGGCCCGGACATTCTCGTGCCCGGACGGCAGCCTGGCACCGAACACCCCGTCGCCGAAGGTCACCGTCGTCCGCCCGTCGGCGGCCGTGCCGATGACATACACCCGCTCGCGCGGACCGCGTCCGGCCAGACTGTCCACCGCGTGCCAGAGCAGACCGTCGACCCGTACCTCCAGGGTGGGCGTGGCGCCCAGCGGATTGTCCGCGGGCAGCCAGGTCAGCGGCGACTGCCAGAGGGCGAACGTCTGGTTGATCCGGCCGGCGTCACCGCTGCCGATCGGCTCGTCGCGGCTCTCGCCGTGCGACGCGGGCACCACATTGCCCTGGACGCGCACGGTGTCCCTGCGGTAGCGGTAGGCCAGGTCGGCGGTGAGTGTGAGCCTCGTATGGACATGGTCACCGGGCAGTTGGGGGTCGAGTGCCTGCTCCACCTCGGCGATCACGGCCAGTTCGGTGCCGCGCACCCCGGCCGTGTGCGGGATGTCGGTGCGTTCGCCCGACACGATCAGCCGGCGCCCCGGCCGTAACCCGTCGTACAGGTGGGCCAGTTCGAGTTCATTGCCGTGGACGTCCTCGCCGAGCGGCTCGTCGGCGAGGCGCAGCGCCTCACCGCCCGCGTGCACGGTGGTGTCCCGGATCGTGGAGAGCAGGACGTCGTGCTCGTCCAGCCAGGGGTCCGCGAGGGTCAGTTCGGTGCCCCGGCCGGTGATGCCGTAGTTGGTGTACGCGGCGGTGCGCAGGGCGGTCACCCGGGTGGTGACGGACGCGAGCGTCTTGTCGCCCGGGATTCCGTCGGGCCCCTCGGCGCCCTTGCGGGGGCGCTCGACCACGACCCAGCTGCCGACCGTGATGCCGTCCTGCACGGAATCGAGCGGCAGCGTATGGCGGTTGGCCTGCTCGGGGACGGTCGCGAGACCGATCTCGACGTTCGCCGGCTCGCCGCCGGCGGTGTACCGCACAGTCAGCTCAAGCTCCCCGTGGGTGACCTGCTTGTGCTCGCCGGGAGCGAGCCACCACTCCAGGGCCTCGCCGTTGTGCACGGCGACATGGACCCGGCCGTCCTCACCGGGGCGGGACACGAAGAGCGTCCGCTCGGGGAGACCGGGCAGCAACTGCACGGTCACGCCGGGCTCCTGGGAGTCGGCCGGGCGCCGGGAGAGCCAGCTCAGATCACGGTCCTGGGCGGTACGGGTCACCAGCGAGACCCGGCCGGGCGCCAGATCGAAGGTGATCTCGGCGGGCAGATTCTCCGACCGCTGTACCGATGAGCCGGTCTCCGTGTGCTGGAACTCGGCGCGTACCGGCACCCGGCCCGCGGTGTCGTACACGATCCGCGTGGTGGTCAGGGACGAGCCGCCCAGCGGCCAGTCCGTCTGCCGGATGACCCGCCCCCGCTCGTCCTGGACGGGCTTGAGCGGCGCCGTCGCCCCGAACGGCGCCGCGGTCACCCGCATCGCCTGGAGCTCTCGCAGCAGCGCGGGCACGACCGGGGCCGCGTTGCGCCACGCCGCGTACATGCCGTCCGCGACCCGTGGATCGAGCGCGGACAGCAGCCGCGCGCCGAGGTCGGAGCCCGGCGCGAAGAGGCGCGCCGGGTCGTGCGGGAGCGCGCGGGCCCCCGCCGGGGGCTTGACGACCCGGGTGCGCAGGGCGGGCAGTACGGCGCCGAGCGCCCGCAGGGCCGGGGAGTCCGCCGCCCCGGCGTTCGCGGAGGCGTTCCCGGGAGCGTTCCCGGAGGCGTTCCCGGGAGCGGGCGGCGGCACGGGCTGCGAGGGCTCCAACTCGGCCGCTCGCTCCATCAGTTCGCCGACCACGGCCTCCAGCCGCTCGAACCAGGCCGCGACCTCCTCGTACGGAGCCGCGAGGGCCCCCGCCTCGGCGAGCCGCTCATGCGGATCCGCGAGCCGCCGGGCGAACGCGGCCGGGGACGTGATGCCGTCCAGATCGGTGCGCAGCGGGGCCAGTACCTGAGCGTCGAAATCGTCGATGATCAGGCTGACGGGGCGCGGATTGGGGTTGTCGGGGGTGGGATCGCCCTCCTCTGCCTCCCGCCCGTCCTTGGTGATCCACTCGCGCAACTCCGCCACCAGCTCGGCCAGTGACGGCGGCGCGGACTGCGGCAGACCGATCGCCGTCACGTCGTCGTCCCGGTCGATCCTGACCCGCGTGACCGTCAACAGTGGCCGCTTCCCGGCCGATTCCCCGTCCGCGCCGAAGACGAACAGCAGCCTGTCCCCGGTCTGGAACGAGGCGGCCGTCCCGGAGATCTGGATCTCGGAGCGCTCGCGCAGATCGTCCGGGGTGAGCAGGGCGGGCCGGCGCCGGCGTACCGCCAGCTCGTTCCAGGCCCAGCGGGCCGTCAGGTCCTCGCTGGTCTCGAAGGTCCGCGACTCCTCGTCGGCCGAGGCGGGCACGCTGTTGCCGCGTGCGCCGCGCGGGATCAGCACCGGCACATCCTCGGCGCGCGGATCGCGGTCCAGGGTGTACGCGAGATGGGTGTCGGAGGCGATACCGGGCCGTGGCCGGTGCCCGACCAGCCGCCCCAGCAGGGCCAGCGAACGGTACTCACGGGCCGTACGGAGATACCCCTCCTCGGCGATCCGCTCGGAGTGGAACGTGAGCAGATCACCGACGACCGCCCAGGCGTCGAGCAGTCCGATCGCCGGGTCGTCGGAGGTGCGGACGGTCAGTTCGCGCAGCGCGGGGTAGGCGGGGGAGGCGAGCCGGTCGAGCATGGCCGCGAGGAACGAGCCGTACTCACCGACCCGGTGGTCGAGGGCCGTCCGGCCCGGCGGGTTGTACGGCGGCCGGGGCGCGTGACGCTCGTCGTGCCCACCGCAGCCGCAGGTGCGGGTCTCGCTCATCGTGCGCCTCCGGCCAGTTCGATGGACAGCCGGCCGTTCTCGGGCCGGTCGGGATCGTTGTCACAACGCGCGATCTCCAGCGGGCCCAGCCGCAGCACGCCTTCCTCCAGTGCGGTGTCATCGCCGGGATCCTCGTCGAAGAGCCGGATCAGCCGGGTCACCCGTACGCTCTCCACACCCTGTACGGCCGCCGCCGCGGCCACCAGACGGCTGAGCCGCACCGGTTCGCCGAAGGTCAGCGCGTCGGGGTGGAAGAACCCGAGCCGGCCGCCGGACAGCCGTCCGGCGCCCAGCAGCCGGTACAGCTCGGCCAGGATCTGCCCGTGCTGGTGGCCGGGCTCGGCACACACCGTGAGAGCGATGTCGAGCGGTACGTTCCTGGCGGGGCCGACCACCAGGTCGTGGCCGATCCGGCGGTAGCTCTCCAGGGCGTACGACACCGAGTCGAGCAGCTCGGGCGAGGGATCGCCGGTCCCCAGCGCGTCGAGGGCGATATGCGCCTCCTGGACACTGCCCGTCCAGCGGATCTCCGCCGCCGCGCGCCGCACCCCCGGGAGCCCGGCGGCCAGCGCCGCGTAGTCCTCGGCGGTGACGGCGCGCAGCCGCGAGCGCTTGAGGTCGAGCGGCGCCAACTGACGTACCTGATCGACGGATTCGGGCTCCGTGCCACCGACGGCCGGCAGTGGATTGCGTACCCCCGCCACGGGCGGCGGATCCCCGGCGTCGGACGCCTCAGGATCACGGCACAGCACCAGATGGTTGATCGCCTCCGCGCCGACATTGCCCGCCGTACCGCCGCCGAGCCGATAGCGCGGCTCCAGCCGGGCACCCGGACGCGGGCGCGCACCGTGCCGCCCGTCGCCGAAGCGCAGGGCGATCCGCCCGTCGTCCTCCAGCTCGCCGACGAAGTGCCGGTCGCGCGGGCCGCTGGAGAGCAGATCCCGCCGGGGAGCCCAGGACGTGTCGCCGTCCGTGACACTCACCGCGGGCAGCGCGGCCCGCGGGTCCTGTACGAGCGCCGCGGCGGGCCCGCGCAGCACCGCCTCACCGGGATGCAGTCCGACCGCGTACGCCGGGCCCCAACTGTGCGCGATCTCCCAGGCGATGGAGCCGTCGAGCACCGTGCCCGCCCGGGCCCGGGCGCTCAGCACCTCAAGCCTGCGCAGCTTCGTGGCGAGCAGCCGCTCGCCGCGGTGCAGCAGCTCACGCAGTGCGCGCACCGGATGACGCCGTAGCTCAAGACGTTCCAGGACGCGCAGCCCGAACAGCACGGTCAGCTCGGCGATCTCATGGTCCGTCAGCCCGTCGTGGTCGCGGGCACCGCGCCACAGCTCCACCAGCCGCTCCCGCACCCGGCCCCCGATGGCCGCCAGCCGGGTGGCCTGTCCGGCCGAGACATGGCGGGGCTCGGGGAACGGTACGGACTGGACGACGGGGGAGCGGTCGAGCACCGGCCGGAAGCGCGGTCGGATGCCGGGATAGGTGACCTGCGCCAGCAGGGTCGCCAGCGCCTCCGCCTGGGCGTAGGCGGTGCCCGGGACGACCTTCTCCCGTCGTCGTCCCGCCAGCTCCAGAGCGAGTCCGGCGCGTACCGTCGCGTCCTCACCGACGACGGTGAACAGCTCACGGACCTGATCAGCCGTCAGCGGACGACCGCAACGTGTCTGCTCGATACGGGTGTTGATGAGTTCGGCCGTCGCGTTGCCCGCGTCCCCGTCCCAGCAGCCGAAGCCCGACGGCTCGCAGGAACCGAGAACGGCGGGCACCGGCGGGACGGTGACGGTCTGGGCCGCGCCCCCGTGGACGGTCAGTGACCGGCCGTGGTCGACGAGTACGACGTTCCCGCGCGCCACGCTCACATCCTCGACCGGCTCGCAGCCGGGGCCGCCGCGGGTGGACAGACAGACGGGGAAGGCGAGCGCGTCCTCCCGTGCCCAGGTGACCTCCAGGACGGGCTGGTCCACGAGCCGGTCCACGACCGGGGTGACGGAGGTGAGGCGTACGGCCTGCCGGTGCGCCGGATCGGCGTCCCCGGGCGTACCGGACCGCGGTCCCCGTACCTCCTCGATCAGCAGCAGATCACCGGGCGACAACTCCAGCGTGCGGGCCGCGCACTCCTTGTCCGCCCACTCGTCCCTGAGCGTGGCGGCGGTGGCTCCCCGGGGCAGCGCGCACACCTCGTCCCCCCAGGTCCAGAAGCGGATGGTGGTGTGCTCGGGGGACAGGACCAACGGGTCCTCGGCGACGACCGGTTCGAAGACCTCCACCGAACCGCGCTCGTCCAGCACGGCCAGATCCCGGTCGTCGATGACCGTACCGATCTCGGGCCGGTCGCGCGGCGCCAGAGTACGGACATCGACGGCGGCGAAGCGGAACGTACCGGGAGGCAGCGTCAGCCGGCGCACGGTCTCGACGGTGACGAACGCGCGGGCGTTGACCCCGTCGTGCATCGGATAGTCGATGAGCCGCACATGGCGGCGTACGGACACCCTGCGCCGCGCCGTGTCGAGATACGCCTCGGTCGCGACCGCGTCCTGCTGATAGCTCATCAGATCCGCTGTGTGGGCGATGAGTTCGACCAGTGTCGTCCCGAGGTCGGCGGCGTTGCGCTCCACCCAGTCCGGGGTGGTCAGCGCCAGCCGGTCCAGGATCAGCCGGCGGATCGTGTCGTAGTCGCGCGCGGTGTAATCGATGACGGGTGCGGGTGCGTATGCGGACGCCGGTGTGTCTCGGTGCGGGCCGTCGGCCTGCTCGGCCCGCTCGTCCTTCTCGCAGTCGAAGGGGGTGGGACAGCCCGCCCGGAAGTCGAAGTCGGCCCAGAAGTAGCGCTGGTCGAACCCGTGGAACGGCTCGGTGCTCGGCCGCCCGTACGGATCCGTCGCGACGACCGAGAGCCGGTAGCGGGACGTGTCGCCGGTGCGGTCGAGCGTGACGAACAGCCGGTCGTCCAGCTCCGGGTCCTCCTCGCGCTCGACCGACACCTCGACGGCCTCGATACCGGTGATGCGCCGGCCGCCGTCGATCCGGATGTTCTCCGGGCAGAGCCCGTGGGGCGCCTTGCCGAGGAAGGTGACGGTGAGGGTCAGCCCGTCGTCACCGACCTCGACCGCGTCCACACCACCGAGCCGCGCGGCCCGTACCTTCGTACGCCTGCCGTCCGTACGGCAGACCAACTGATCGCTCGGCTCACTCATACCGGGCCGCTCCCCTCGAACACCTCGTCGCGCCGGCTCGCGGTGGAGCGCACCACATAGCGCAGATACACCCGCACCACGTTCTCCTCGCTCACCACGTCCAGCGCCTCCACCTCGATCAGTTCGCCCAGCCAGCGCTGGAGCGACGCCTGTACGGACAGCTCCAGCGCGGAGGCCAGTTCGGGGCTGTTCGGTGTGAAGACCAGATCGAGCAGCCCGCAGCCGAAGTCGGGGCGCCTGACGCGCTCACCGGGGCTGGTGAAGAGCAACTGCTCGATCAGATCCCGCACATGGTCGTCGTAGTCCGCGTGCGCGGTGCGCCCCCGCCGGTCGGTACGGAAGGGGAAGGCGATGTCCGTACGTACTGGCCTCGTCCTCATCCGCAGGCCACCCCCTGGGACGACGCCGTCGTGACGACCGGCGGCCCCTGCGGCACGAGGCCCGCCGTGTAGCAGAGGGCCGCTGTGCTCTCCAGCAGCACCGGCGAACCGTCGATCAGCACACCGCCGCCCGCCGGGGTCCAGCGGACGCTCGTGCACGGCACGGGGATGTTGTCGACGGTGTGGCGACAGCCGGTGACGGTGTGGACGAGCGCGCCGGTCGCGGCGGCGAGACCGTCGAGCCGCACGCCCCGCGAGGGAGCGGGCGCGGCGTCGGCCCGGCCGCCGTGGGGGCAGCCGATCAGGGTGCCCGCGTGGATGACTTTCCCGGACAAGACTTCTCTCCCCGTCTCTTCGCTAACGCTTCTTGGGTACGGTCAGCCGGCCCCGGTTGATGTCGACCTGGTCGCCGGAGACAAGGACCGATGCCCCCTGCCCGTTATCGATATGGACCCCGTCCCTGTTGATCCGGATGAAGGGGCCGTTCCCGTCCGCCCCCGGCGCCTGGAGGAGAATCCCGTTCTCGGGGTCGTCGGAGAGCACGATCTTGTGGTGGCCCTGGGTCTCGATGACGACGGGCCGCGCGTCCCGCTCCGCGCCCGCCAACGCGTCCACCGGCAGCTCGCTCCTGTCGCCGAACCAGCAGCCGGTCCAGATCGGGAAGCTCGGGTCGCCCTGCTCGAACTCGATCCACACACCCGCCCCCTCGGACGGGATCACGTACTGGCCGGACCGCTCGCCCGTGAACGGGAAGCAGGGCATGGCCCAGGTCGACGCCTCGTCACCGAGCACGTCGGGGACGTACGCGGTGATCCGGCCGATCCGCAGGGGATCGTTGTTGTCCGCCACCCGGCCCCGGAACTTACCGAGGAAGCGGTTGTTCGATGCTGGCGCCATACGGGCTGCTCCTGCTGTGTCTGGCTTGGGACTTCAGGGAATTCAGGGACGTCAGGGATGTCAGAGACGTCAGGAACTTCACGAACTGGAGGGGACTCGCTCAGGGACGGACGGTGCCACTGCGGGCGATGAGCCCCTCACGTGAGAGCGTGAAGTTCTGCTGATACGACCCGGGCGTGAGGTTGTGGGTGACGGAGGTGACGTAGTAGTCACCGTCGTACGTCCGGCCGGCGCCCCGTACCCCCACCAACTCGCGCGGACGCAGCACATAGCCGTGGCGGTTGACATCGAGCTGTCCCGAACCGGAGATCGCGTCGGCGGAGGTCGCGGCGCGGGCGAGGGCTTCCGCCCGCGCCTGCTCGAACCCCTTCTTCGCGGTGCCCGACAGCCGCTTCCGCTTGAGCGCGGGGCTCGCACGGCGGCCCAACGGGGGCCTGAGCGGGCTGATATCGGGCTGCGGGAGCAGCGTCGACTCGCGGGACAGCGGATTCTGCCAGCGGGCCTGCGGCTCCTCGCGCGCGGCTCCGTCGTACGCGAAGGTGAGTTGGTCGACGGTGGAGTTGACGTCCATGTTGACGTTGAGCGCGTGCTGACGTTGCCCCAGCCGGCGCTGCGGACCCCAATAGGCGAGGGAATGGCCGGGGGTGGGACCCGGTTCGAGGTAGAAGGTGTAACCGTTGGCGCGGGCCAGCTCATTGATGTAGCCGAGATCCGTGGCGGTCTGGTAGTCGACGCGCAACTGCTCGCGGGGCGGCTGGGCGATCTGCTCGGGTACGACCTCGGGCCGGATTCCGTAGTCCACGTACTTGGCGAGAATGCGGCTCACGCGCTCGGCGGGGGAGAGGTTGGGAAAGCGGTCGGTCCGCTCCTCCAGGTCCATGAGTATGGTCAGGTCCTCGCCGGTGACGGTGAGCGTGCTCTGCCCCGGCTGATTGCTCGACCCGACTTCCTGACGGACGATCAGGCCGTCGAGAAGGACCGTCGGGGTGCCCTTGATGACGGTCGAGACGATGACACGGGTGCGGGGGTCGAAGAACCCCTCGGGCAGCAGCCGGTCGATGATGGCGCCCTTCTTGGTCAGGTCGAACGCCATCTGAAAGCCGCTGCGTTCGCCCGCGGTACTGGTGATCTGCGCGGACAGCAGGGCCTCGGCGACCGCCTGGGGCACGGGTCGGGTGAGTTTGGGGCCCATGCGCAGCGTGAAATGTACGGGCCCGGTCCCGATCGGCTCGTCAGCCATGACCGGTCCCCATGGCCCCACCGGGCAGCGGAATCCCGATCACCCGCCCGGGCTCGGCGGTCAGCTCACGTGGATCGAGAACGGGATTGGCGTCCGCGATCTGCCACCACTGTCCGGGATCGCCGAAGTAGCGCTGCCCGAGGTGGTCGGGCCGCTCGCCACCGCTGACGGCATGCGGCGCGATCGCGCCCTCGTCCGGCAGCGGCGGCAGTAACCGCCGCTTGGTGTAGCGCACTTCGGTCCCGTCGGGCCGGACATGCACCCCGATCTCGGCGTCGTGGTACCGGCTGTCGCGGGGGTACGGATGCGATCCTGGGATCGCGTCGAGCGGACTCTCGTACGGCTCCATCACTGCGGACTACCTTCCTGTCCCGAATCCGGCCCCGACACCGGCGCCACCCCCGCCACCGAGGCCACCCCCCAGCCCGAGCCCCCCGAGCTGCCCACCGACAGCGGCCGCGGCGAGCCGCTCCTTCTGCGCGAGATGCGCGAGATACAGCTCGGCCCCGCGATGCCCGGCGGGCAGATCACTGACGGTCAGCACCTTCAGCCCGATGCTGAGGGCGGCCCTGATGGGGTTGAGATTGACGTCGAAGGCGGACTCATTGATCGACAACTCGGTGAGCCGCACGGGCATGACGCGCTTGCTGCCCCAGGTGAAGAGGGTGAGCGGCATCTCGATGGGACTGATCTCGATGGTCCCGTTCTTGGCCAACTGCGACGCGGCCCGAAGCTGCGCGGTGGTGGGCTGCACCAGCATCTCCAACACGGCGAGCTGCGGATGAATCCCGTCGGGAGCCGCCACGTCCAGCTGATCGGTCGCGTCGATCTCGGCGGTGAACTTCCACGTCTCCTGCGCGGGCCCCTTCAGGCGTAGCGCCTCATTCCGATCCCCGGTTCCACTCCCCCCTCCGCCGGAGTCACCACTACCGCCGGCGGCCTGGGGCGCGACGGAGCGTTCGAGGGTGTCGGGATTGAACTGCAACACGATGATGCGCTGGGGCGTGCCGCGCTCGGGATCGACGATGACGATCCCGGACCGGATGGGCTTGGGTATATCCGCGTAGCGGGTCATGAACTGGTGATCCCCACCTGTGCGAAGACGTCGAGCATCTCCTGTGCCTCTCTTCGGACCTGTTCGTCAGCATCGCTCACGGCCAATTCACGCAAGGCCGAAAGGTATTCGATCGCCGGGGAATAGGACATGGCGTAGATCGCCGCCGAGCGGACGGCGGCGTCCTCGTCGCGCATGGCCTCTGTGATCCGTCGGTAGACCTCGCGGTCGAACTCGTGCGGTGCCCCGAGGGCCACCATGAGAAGAGCCCGGCGCCGTTCCTCGGTTCGGTCAGCTGCGGCGTCGAAAGCGCTCAGGAGATCCTCGCGCGAGTAGACGGGAAGCTCGTCGAGGGCGTGCTTCGTCATCGAGAGGCAGAGATTCGGATGGTCCGCTTCGATGAAGAAGTAGGGGCAGCGAGTTGCGTCATCCTCGAAGAACTTGAGGTGCGCCCCCCCGGTAATGCTCCACTCGATCGTCCGGATCTGGCCTGACGGCAGGTCCTCGCCGACGTCGACAACCGTGGGCCAGCCGTGCTTGTGGGCGTACTCCTCCATGTGCTGCTCCGGTGTCCGGCTGCGGATGATGAACCGCGGAGACATGTATGACATGTCAGCCCCGACCTCCGTACTTGCTCTGTTCGTGCAGGTTAAGTTCGTCCATCAGGGAATCAAGGAAATCCTCGTCCCCGGTGGCTGTTATTCCGTAGATCGCCAGCACCCTACGCCGGATCTCCAGGATCAGCTGCTCTTCCTTTGTTTTCGCTTCACTGTTGCTGGAGACTTTGAAATCGGAGAGGGAGTTCACCCAAAGCTGGATCGATTTGATCTCACGCGCTGCAAGACGATTGATTTCGGGCAGGTTTTCCCACCTCTTGGGCTGATCGTCGCGCACGGGCAGGGTGTCGTCGAGGTAGAGGGGAAGGTTTCGTGCCCTGCTCTCCGAACCCTTCGGTTGCATGGACCAGTACCCCTCATAGGCGGGGTTGGCCACGGCAGGCAACGCCCGGCCTATCGGCTGCGGATCGATGGCCTCCGCATGCCACCTCGCCTGCGCCGCCTGCGCAGCCGTCACCTTGTTCCGGTTCATCATGTCCAGCACCATCGCGTGCGTTGCCAGAGTACCGATGTTCCGATGGGATTCCTGTTGGATCAACCAGACGTACAGCTGCCACGAAAGTTCCAGGTGGGATCCGACGGGCTTGCGCCCACGGGCGAAACGCAGGACGTTGGCGATCACCTGGTTCACTGCGGTATTTCCGTGAGTTCTGCGCATGGCCTTGAGCTTGTCCGGGAGTTCTGAGTAGCCGAGGCTCACCGGCTGAGGGTCGCCCGGGAACTGTACCTGGACCACCCGGTTGGCCCTTCCGGGATTCCAGCCGCTCCCCTTGTTCCTCTGGGCGTCCAATTCCTCGCCAGTATGTGCCACCTCGCGGATCGTGTCTCCCCTTCGAGGGTTGAGGTTGTTGCGCATGCGCAGGAGATGCTGGGTGGTTCCGCCCCTGCTTCCGGGCCCGCCGGAGATCGACGGCCGCAAGTCGCCGCCACGCAGCGGAAGATCTTCCTGGAAGTTCTCGACCCCGCCACCGGCATTGACTTCGAGGCCGCCGGCCTCGAATATCTCGATGCCGATCCTTCGTATTGCTCGGAGCATTCGATTTGTTTCGACCCGCACGCCGCCGATGTCGACGGTGTCGCCCACGATGACGCGCTCCGAGGGATTCAGAAGCGCTTGGACGGTAAAGCGGTCCGTTCCGTTCAGCGTTAGCTGGGTGAGCCGGTGCCATGCCCTCATCGCGGCGAGAACCGCGCGGAGGACCGGGCCGCGTACCCCCATGCTCAACAGGCGCGCCAGCGTGGGCCGGATCCGCGCCACGATCCTGCGGAGCCTGTCGTCCTTCGACTCCGGCGAGTTCTCCTTTCGCCGGCGCTGGTCGCGGTGTTGGCGGCGTTGTTCCTCGCGCGTCCTCTGCTGCCGGCGCAGCAGGTCGCG
This sequence comes from Streptomyces sp. NPDC051662, assembly GCF_040681655.1. NCBI lineage: Bacteria > Bacillati > Actinomycetota > Actinomycetes > Kitasatosporales > Streptomycetaceae > Streptomyces > Streptomyces sp. NPDC051662. Next base: position 19,741 of record NZ_JBFAZD010000025.1, on the reverse strand, counting down.
GCGGCGGGCGTAGGCGTCGCGCATGCGGCGGGCGTTGTTGTCCAGGTCGCGGCGGCGCCTGTTGTCCGTGTCGCGGCGGCCCAGGGCGTCTTTGGCTCTGCGGGTGCGGTTGAGGGCTGCCCTTACCGTCTGCCTGGCGCGGTTCATGGCCCTGGCCGCCGGAGACGTGGGGCGGCGGCGCTGCGTTGGCCGTGCGGTGTTGGGTTCGCGACGGGGGCGGGTGCGGTCCTGGGGGGTGTTCTGGTCGGTGCGGTCGGGTTCGTTCCGGCGGTCGCGGTCGTTCGTGCGGTCGTTCGTACGGTTCGGCCGCGGGCGCGCCGTGGGGCGGGGAGTGGCGCCTCGGGAGGGGCGGGGTGGGCGCCGCTGTTCGTCGGTGGTGCGGCGCGCCTGCTGCTGGGCGGCCCGCGTCTCCTGGTTCCTGCGCCGCTGATCGTCCGGCCTCGGCCGCTCCGTCGCCTGTGGCCTGTTCGGGTTGTTCGGGCGGGTCGGGTCCTGCGGGCGGGGCGGGGTCTGGGGCCTGCCAGGGGTGCCCGGGGCGGGGCGGTCCCTTCTGAAGCCCTCCGCCACCCCCTTCAGCCGGTCGCCGACCTTCTTCACATACCTGGCGACCCCGCTGAGCAGCGCCTGGTAGGCCAGTTCCAGGAGCGCCACCACACCCGAGGCCACGGCCTTGGCGAACAGCAGGCCGGCGTTGCCGCCCTTGACCGCCTTCAGGTAGTCCATGAACGCGCCGAAGGCCTGCAGGATTTCGTTCAGCGCGCCCCACGCCGCCTTCAGCGCGTCGATGATCGCCAGCACCCAGCCCGCGCCGGGGATGAGCTTGGCGATGACCTTGGTGATGACGATCTCACCAATGATGAAAGGCAGTTGGGGCTGGGCCTCTTCCCAGGCCTCCTGGGCCATCTGCTCCTTGCTCACACCACCGTTGAGCAGGGCGTCGAAGATCTCCCGGGGGAGGCCGAGCACCTCTTGGATCTTCTCGTTGAACCAGTTCTTGACGGCGGAGGTGATCTCCTGGAACAGGTAGTTCCTGGCACCGTCCTCCGCCGAGGCCGCCACGCCGCTGAGCCAGGCGCCCGGGTCGGTGATGATGTCGGCGGCGATCATCGCCCACTCGCCCAGGGCGTTGAGCAGGCCGAGCGCGAAGTCCATGATGGCCCTGAGCCCGCTCATGACGGCGTCGACCGCCATCCGCAGACCCTCACGCAGCGCGTCGAGGAGGCCGCTCAGCATCTCACCGAGCTGGTCGAGGAGATCGTCGACCAGTTGCCGAAGATCGTCGGCGATCTGATTGACCAGCGCGATCGCCGCGTCGCGGATCTCGATGATGAGATCGCGAATCTGGTTGGCGATCTCCAGGAGCCCGTCGAGCAGGTCCCTGCCCAACTGGATCAGAGCCTCGGTGAACTCCTCGAAGAGGCCGATGATCTCTTCACGGGCGGTCTCGATCCAGCCCAGGACCGTGCCCTTGAAGTCCGTGATCAGGCTGGTGATCGCCGCACGGGCCGCCCGGAAGACGTCGATGATGGCGTCCTTGAGCTCATTGAGCTTGTCGCGGATGTAGTCGAACGCCCGGGAGATCCAGTTGCCGGAGTCGCTCTTCGCGGTGTCGCGTTCGCTCCTGGCGTTCTCTTCGGCGGTGGTCCTCTTCTTGCCGATCTTCTCCTCGTCCGCCGTGCGGCGGGTCTCGACCGCTTCGTCGGTCTTCGTCTCCTTGTCGCTGGCCTCCTCGCGGATCTTGTCGATCTTGTCGCTCTTCTTCGTCCCGAGGGAGTCGAGTTCCTCGTCCTGCCGCGTCCTCCACCGCGTCCGGGACTCTTCGACCTCGGTCGTGGTCCGCTCGCGCTCCGCGGCCTGGGTCCTCGTATTGGTCTCGATCTCGCTCCGGACGTCCTGCCGGTGCCGCTCCTGGGACTGCCTGAACTCGTCGTCCTTGGCCTGCCGCTTGTCCGACATCGTTCGCCGGCCGTCGCTGAACGCGCTCTGGAGTTGCGGCCCGCGTTCGTGCTCCGCGACTTCCGAGACCGCCTCCGGCGGGATCCGCCCCCCTGCCGCCGCGCCACCGCCCTGGCCCGTGCCGCCGCTCTGCCCCTGGGCACCCGGCACCTGAGCGGTCAGCGTCTCCTGCGGTACATCGGGATAGATCTGGTCCTCGCCCAGAGGGCGGCCGGCGTCGTCCCGCCCGGACGACAGGAGTTCCTGCCCCTTGGAGTCGACTTCACCGCTCTGTTCGTCGACGCGGCCACCGGTCTCCCCTTCGAGGCCGACGCCGGGGGCCATGCCCACCGATGCCTGGGCGAGCATCTCGTCCTCGGTCGGCAGATCGAGGATCCAGCCCATGAGGGCGTCGGTGTCGATGATGTCCCCACCACCGACGAGGTTGCTGACTCCGTTCACGATCCCGGCGACAGCCTGCCCCCCGGCCGCCAGGCCCAGTTCGACCTTGCTCGGCTCCTCGATCTCCATCCCCGGGATCTCGCCCTCCGGGGTCTGGTCTCCCGCGACCTCCGCCTCCTCCTGCTCAGGGGCGTCGACCTGGGCTGCCGGGTCACTGGAGTACTCGCCAGGCGCGGAGGCGTTCGGCGCGCCACTCAATGTCTGTGGGGCCCCTGACGGCCGTTCCGTCGTCGGCGGTGCGGCCTGGAGCGCCTGATGCTCCTCACCAACGGTCCTGTCGACCGCGCTGTTCACACCGCCCAGCGCCTCAAGGGCGACGTGCGGCTTGAGGTTCGCCGCGGTGCTGAGTCCGGCCTCCGGTGACACCTGCGACAAGTTCGGCGCGGCCGGTGCGCGCTTGGGCCTGGCCGGTGCGGCACCGCGTGAGCGCCCGCCGCCTCCGCCACCGCCCGAGGCGCTACGCGTGCCACCGCCGCCCTTGACGGTCCGTGAGGATGCGGAGCCCGACGGCCGCGAGGAGGCGGGCGCTGCCCCTTGAGTCGGCTCCGCTGCCGGAGCGGCGGCGGGCTCGTCGGTAATCGGAGCGGCGGCGTGAGCGTCTGACCGACGTGCCTCCGTCCCGGACTCCGGCGCGCCGCCACCCGTGGTTTCGGCGGAGCCCCCCGCGCCCGAGACATGGGTGTCCCGGGCCGGGGAGACCTCGGTCGAGGTGCCCGTCCCGGAGTTCTGCTCGCCCGAACTGGCGTCGCCGCTCCGGCGGGACCCCCCGGACGTGCCCCCGGAGGCGTCCGCCGTCGGCGCCGGGGACGTCACACCCGTACCACTGGACGACGCCCGGCCTGTCCCGGACCCGGTCGCGCCAGGAGCGGACGCGGTGGATGAGCCGGAAGTCGTACTGGAGCCCGTATCGGAGGCCGTACTGGAGCCCGTACTGGAGGCCGTGGCGGACTCCGCCGTCCCGCCCGCTGACGCCTGCGCGCCGCTTCTCTCCGACGACTGGCCCTGGTCCTGATCCTGCTCCCGATCCTGGTCCTGGTTGCCCTGGTCCGGTTCGGATCGCTCCGCTTCCTGTGCCGCGGATTCCCGGTCCCTGACCTCGGGCATCGGTTCGGCAGGCCCGCTACGGTCACCGGCCGAAGCGTCGGACGAGGGCGGTGGACCCACCTCCTGCTCGACCGGCTTCTCGACCTGGAGGGCATCGAGTCGCCGGCCCTCCGCCTCGGCGCGGGCCGCCGGGGAATCATGCGCGTCACCGTCGGCGCCCATCGGCCGGGCGAGCTCGTCGTCCCCCGCGTCGGACTCCGCCGCGTCTTCCTCGTCCCGTCGCGCCTGCACCTCTTCGGCCTTGGTCCCGGGAGGCTCGGGAAAGCTCGGCATCGAAGGGTTGGTGCCCCGGCCCGGGGTGATCTTGTCGGCGGTGGGCACACCGGACACGTCGAGGTCGGACGCGGGGAGGAAGTCCTCGGGTCCGAGCTCGGTGTTCCACGCGCTGTCCTCGTCGAACGCCTTCTCCGGATCGAGCTCTTCCGGCACGCTGTCCGTACCGGACTCCGGACCCGGCGGCTCGTCCTCCAGCTCCCCGTCCTGGGACCGGATCCCTTCGAGCGTGCTGCGGCTGCCCAGGTCCGCGGTCCTCAGCAGAGCGCCGGGTTCCACCCCCGCCGACTTCTGATCGTCCTGGCGACGCCTGTCCGCCCCGCGCGGCTGCCCCCCTGCGACCAGGGGATCCACGGCGCCGGGTCGGTTCTTGGCGGCGGACTCCTCCTCGCCGGCCGTGGGCGCACCGCTGACCTCAGGGGCATCCGCGCCCTCTCCGGAGTCCTTCCGGCCTTGCTGCCGAGACCCCGTATCGGTCTTCTTGTCCGCGCTGCTCCTGTCGCCGTTGGCGCTGCTCCGGCCGCCACCGCCCTGCTCCGACGCCTGGGTCCCCCGCGAGGTGCCGCCGGACGTTCCGGCCGGCTGCTGTGCCCCGGGCCCGGCCGTACGGTCATCGCCGTTCGACGCGGGTCCCCGCTGCTTCTGTTGTCCCGGGTCGGTCGTCTCCCCCTGCTCCGGGCCCGGTCGACGCTCGGCCTCGCCCGAGCGTTCGGGTTCCCCTTCCAGCAGCTCGACGGCGTCCGGTACGGCCGCGGGGGCACTCAGGGCGTCCACTCCGAGCGAGTCGCTCTCCTCGCTCTCCTCGACCAGATCGATCAGCCGCTCCCGCTCCGAGGAGAGCAACCGCGGCTCCAGCCGGTCCAGCACGGCGTCCTGCAACTCGGGCGAGAAACGGCCGAGTTGCGTGCGTACGCGCCTGGAGCGGTCCTCCGGGTCACCGCGCAGCGAACGCAGCAGACTGTTCGTCAGCCGGTCCACCAGCGTCGCGGGGTCCAGCTGCTCCTGGCGCCGCAGATCGGCGTCGACCGTCGCGTAGCGCAGCCAGCCCGGGGTGGAATCGCCCCGTCGTACCTCCGGCGCGGCTTCTCCGTCCCGTACGGACTCCCGCGCCGCCGACTCCGCCTCGCGCTCCATCGCCTGCTGCGGCAGGCTCACCGCGCCCAGATCGCGGCCCGCGCGCAGGGCGCCCAGGCCGTCCGGGTTCTGGACGGTGTGCAGGAGCTCGTGGGCGAGCAGGTGCTGTCCGTCGGCCGTGCCGGGGCGGTAGGCGCCCTCGCGGAAGAAGATGTCCTGGCCGACCGCCACCGCGTCCGCGCCCAGCAGTTCCATGAGCGCGCCCGCGTCGCGGTCGGTGTGGAGGCGTACCCGGCTGAAGTCGTGGCCGAGCTGCTCCTCCAGCTCGCGCCGTACGCTCAGCTCCAGCGGCCGGCCGGCGCCGCTGACGATGTCCTTCGGCTCCGGGGTACGGGACGTGGCCCGCGCCTTCCGCTTGCGCCGCTTGTCGTTCGCCGACTCGTTGTGCCGCTCCTCGGAGTGTGTCGTACTCATCGCGACTCACCCCGCCCCGAAAGTCCCGCGTGCACCGCGCGCGCCAGCGCCTCGCCCAGCCTGCGTGGTGAGGTGGTCGCGGGCAGGGGCGGCAGACCGGAGAGCGCGTCCAGGGCCCGGCCGCCGTCCGCGGCCAGGGGCACGCCCCGGTCCCGTACGAGTCGGGTCAACTCCGCCTGGAACGCGGCCGAGACCCGGTCGGGATCGACGCGGTCGAAGCCGTCCAGGACCAGTTCGCCGATGTCCACCCGTACCGAGGACGTGCGTGGTGCCTCGTTCAGACCCATCCGTGCACCTCCGAGGGCGTCAAGGAGCGGTCCAGCTTCAGGTATTCGGTGCGCGCGGCCTCCAGCATGTGGCGCATCTGGAGGCGGTCGCCCTCCTCGGCCGCGAGGAAGGCACCGGACAGCGCGATATTGCGGATGGAGCCGCCCGCCACGGTCAGCCGGGCCAGTCGCGCCGGATCGATCCCCTTCATCGGCGCCCGCGCGGGCAGCACCCGCCGCCAGATCTCCGCGCGCTCGGCCTCGCCGGGGAAGGGGAAGTCGACGACGAAGCGGATCCGGCGCATGAACGCCGTGTCCAGCGCCTGCTTCATATTGGTGGTGAGGATCGCCAGCCCCCGGTACGCCTCCATCCGCATCAGCAGATAGCTGACCTCCAGGTTGGCGTACCGGTCATGGCTGTCCTTGACCTCGCTGCGCTTGCCGAAGAGCGCGTCCGCCTCGTCGAACAGCAGCAGCGCGCCGCCGCGTTCGGCCGCGTCGAACACCCTGCGCAGATTCTTCTCGGTCTCACCGATGTACTTGCTGACCACCTGGGACAGATCGATGACGAACAGATCCAGGCCCAGTTCCCGCGCCATCACCTCGGCCGCGAGGGTCTTTCCGGTACCGGAACCGCCCGCGAAGAGCGCGGTGACACCGAGGCCCCGGCGCAACGTCGCCTCGAAGCCCCACTCCTGGTAGACGGTGGCCCGCTGCCGTACGTGCGCGACGATCTCGCGCAGAATCCTCAACTGCCTTTCCGCCAGCACCAGATCGCTCCAGGCCGCATCCGGTTCGATCCGCCGGCCCAGCTCGTCCATGCCCATCCGGGCCTCGGTGAGCCCGGCACGCCAGGCGAGCCCGGCCGCGTCGGGCTCGTCCTCAGCGGACAGCTCCCGTACGACGGCCGCGCCGGCGGACCGGATCAGATGGGGCGGTAGCGAGAACTGCTCGACCAGCGACCTCAGATCGTGCTCCGACACCGCCGGTACGTCCGCGAAGGCGGTCGCCCACACCCCCAACTGCTCCTCGGCGTCGAGCGCCGGTACGGTCACCCGCTCGCCGCGCGGCCGGGCGGTCCGCCGGGGGTCGAGACTGGAGACGACGAGCGGTACGCCCGCGCTCTCCACGAACGCGTCCGTGGCGGCGGCCTGTTCACGGTCCGCCTCACCGATCTCCACCAGGAGCGCGGCGGGGAGCAGGATGGCCTCACGCTGCCAGAGCCGGGCCAGCCGGTCGCGTTCCGCCGGATCGGTGGGCAGATCGTCGGCGACCAGTGCGTACAGACCGAGTCCCGACCGGCGGGCCGCCGCCGCGGCGATATCGGCGCGGGAGCGCGGATCCCCGCCGACCAGCTCGACACGGAGCGGGGCGTAGGGACCGGCGTCGCCCAGCCCCGCCGCGACCCGGTCCGCCGCCCGTTCGTACGAGGCGGGGAGGGAGTTCGGCGCGCTCGTACGGCGCAGCAGTCCGTGCAGCCGCGCGTCCAGATACGGCGAGCCGACGAGGAAGTGCAGGATGCGTTCGTCGAGGCGCAGCCGGGAGGTGGTCAGCCGTGTCTCGTCGTCCAGCTCGACCAGCCGCCAGCGGCGCAGCGGGGCGACGGGCGTCAGCGCGCTCCAGTGCGGCTCCACCAGGGCGGCGAGGGCGAGCGAGAAGGTCGGGTGCGCCCGGTCCGGATCGCCGCTCGCGGCGGCGCACCGGGCGCCGGTGGTCGGGTCCAGCTCCGCCGCGGCGGCGAGCAGGATCACCTCGCGCTCGAACGCGCTGAGCCCGAAGCAGCTGACGAGCGCGTCCAGGGCGCCGGGACCGGTGCCGACCCCCGTGCCGACGCCCGTGCCGAGGCGTGCGCCGCCCCCCGTGTCTTCGGGCGCGTCGTCCTCCGTCGGCCGCGTACGGTCTTCGGCGCGCCGCGCGTGGGCGTCGACACGCGCGAGGACGGACCGTACGGCCGCGGCCAGCGCGCGGCCGTCCGTACCGGCGCCGTCCGCCGCGCCCCGGGCCATCCCCTCGTCCGTACCCATGTCCTCACCCGCCCCCGTTTCCCGCACCGCGCCTCAGCTCTCCGCGCCGTCTTCGCCAGTGCCGTCCCCGTCAGTGCCGCCCCCGCCTGTGCTGGGCTTTCCACGCGTGTGGGTACGCGTACGAGAGGCGGACGCGGCCCGTTTGGCCGCGGGCCTGGCGGCGGCGGTCTTGCCCGCCGCCCGCTTCTTCGCGGGCGCGCCGGCCTTCGGATCCGGCTTCGTCGCCGGCTCCGTGGCGGCCTCGCCGACGCCTGACGGCACCTTCGGCGGTTCCGCCGTCGGCGGCACCGGCGCGCCCGGCGCGCCCGGCGCCCCGAACGGCAACACCCGCACCGTCCGCCGCTCCACCGGCTTCGCCGGGACCGGCTTCTCGCGGCCCTCGATCAGGACCAGCGAAGCCTGGTACGCCACCGACAGCGTGTACGGCGTCTGATGGAGCATCCCCCACAGCTTGGATGTCTCGTCGATGTCCATCACCGTCGGTGTGAAGCGCACCCTCTGCGCCGACGCCGCCAGATCGCTGCCCGCCAGATACGGACGTTCGGCGGCGAGCTCGATCAACTCGCCCGGCAGGACGGGGAATTCGTGCAGAGTCCGGATCACGCACCCGATCAGCCGCTGACCGACCAGCTCCGTCTCCTCCCCGTACGCGCTGATCAGATAGTGCAGATCCAGCGCCGCGGCGGGCCGCTTGACCAGCGTGCCGTCCGACGCGCGCGTCGGCAGATCGGTGTGGCGCATCGAGGCGTTCGGAGTGACCTGGTACAGAAAGACATTGACGGTCGGCTCGGTCGGTGGCTCGGCAGGCGGTTTACGGGTCTCCACCTTGACCGCGATATCCATCTCGGGCCCCAGATTGCTCTCGATCAGCAGGGCCAGGGCCTGGGTGACCGTCGCGATGGCAAGCGCGTTGCTCATGGCCTCAGTTCCTCTTCTCGCCGCGCGACAGATAGTCGTCCAGGGTCAGCGCGGGCGCGCGCCGTCCCGTGCGATCGGTGCGGTCGGCGGCGGGGGAGCGATTCCCGCCCGGCGGCGCCGCGCTCACTTCGAGCCGGCCGATCTGTACGTGCACGACGCGCTCGGCCTGCTTGGGCGCGCGCCGTCCCACCCCGTTCGGCGCGGCGCCCCGGGCGGCGGCGGTGTCGGCGTCGCGCGGTCTGAGCGACGTGGGGGCCGCCGGGGGAGCGGGGGCGGCGGCGCGCGGCGCGGTGGCGGGCGCGGTGCGCGGTGCGCCGGATACCGGGGCCGCCCCGGGCCGCCGTGGTACGCGCGGGCTGTCCTCCGCCGCCGGACGCGGTACCGGAGTCCGGTGTGACAGCGGCGGGAGCAGTGGCCCCGTACTCGGTGTGGCGACGGAGCCGGCGGGGCGCCCGGGCTCGACGCCCGGACGTAGCGCCTCGGTCCGTACCACCGTCTGCCGGTCCGTCCGGACCTCACGCTCCTGGTGCGTCAACTCGGCCGGGGTGAGGGCGGGTTGGGGAGCGTACGGGATCAGCGCGGCGGGCTCGTCGGGTTCCCGCGGGCCGGACCGCAGCGCCTCCACCCGCTCGTACGGGCCGGGCAGCCGTGGCCGGACCCGCGCCATGCCCCCGACGCCGTCCGTGCCCCCGGCGCCCCCGGCACCGGCCACCCCGGGCACGGGCGTGTACCGGGCGAGCAGCCGGTCGAAGTAGTCAGGCATCCGTACACAGCTCCAGGTAGTAACGACGCCGCAGCGGGCTGAGCGCCAGGATCTCCGGCTCACTCCACCCGTAGGCGCTCGCGAGCAGATGGACATCGAGCAGCAAGTCCCTTGCCCAGGCGTCCAGTTCGGTCCACAGATACGAGGTGATGTCCAGTGCGGCGGGGGTGGCCCCGCCGCACTCGGGGCAGTTGACGCTCAGCGTCACATCGGCCGCGGGATCGGCCTCCGCCGCCTTCTCGGCGAGCCGCCGCTGTATCTCCGCGGGCAGCAGCGCCGCCAGCCGCTCCGGTGGCACCGTCTCCCCGCTCCGTACGGCCGAGACCGCGCAGCGCGCCACCAGCAGCCGACGGGCCTCCGCCGCGTCCGGTGCGGAGCCGGCCGCCGCGAGGTCGGCGACGGTGGGCAGCCGGAACTCCACCACCCAGTCGCCTTCCTCGACGCGCAGCGGCCCGTCAGGAGTCCGCCCCCGCACGCCCAGCGAGGTCGCGTCGAGATCGAACTCCATCGCCTCCGCGCACGACGCGCACTCGACGCGGACCTGCATGCGCTCGCCGAACAGCGCCCGGCGCAGCGCGAAGAGATCCGCCTCCCGCGCGCCGACCGGCATCGACAGCAACTCGTCGGTGCCGGCCCCCGGACGGGCCGCCCGGTGCAGCAGCAGAGACCGTCCCGCGTCGCGCTGCGCCAGCCCGGCTTCCCAGGTGGCGAGCAGCTCGGCCGGCCCCGTCGGCGTCATCGCTCACTCCTCCGGTGTGCGGGTGGTATCGGTGGTGCGGCTCCGTGCGGAGAGGTGGTGCCCCTCCGCGTACGGAGGTGCTGCCCCTCCGCGTGCGGAGGTGGTGCGGCTCCGCGTGCGGAGGTGTCGTGGATCAGGCCGGATGAGTGAACGACGGCTCGACCGGCTCCTCCACCTCGTAGTCCCGCTCCCAGCCCTCGCATTCGAGCTTGACGCTCTGGATGGCGACGGCGTTCGCGTTGGCGTCCAGCTCGCCGAGCACCTGGTACTCGCTCACCCAGGCCCGGTAGAGCTTGTGCGAGACGGCCACCTGCCCGGCCTCGTTGAGGACCTGGATGATGATGTCCTTGCGGAAGTCGCGCAGTGAGACCTCCGAGCCGAGCCCGGCTCCGACCTGCCAGACCTTGTTGGCCCAGCGGTCGAACTCCGGGTCGTGGGTGACGCCGCGTTCGAGCGTGACCCCCTCGAACTCGGAGCGGCCCGGCGACTTCCGCGGTGAGCTGGGGTCGCCGCCGTGGCGGTGTTTGACCACTTCGGTGGTGCGCTTCAGTGGACTGATCTTGCTGACGCCCGCGACCGTTCGACCGTCCCACAGGACCAGGAACTTGAAATTCTTGTAGGGGTCGAAGCGATGGGCGTTGATCTGGAACTCAGCCATCGGTTTCCTTCGTGTTCCTTTTCCTCGGTTACGACAGGTCGAACTGCCCGGCCACCTGCTGGATCTTCACGATCACGAACTCCGCGGGCTTGACCGGCGCGATACCGATCACGACATTGACCACTCCGCGCTCGATATCCGCCTCGGTGGTGGTGTCCTTGTCGCACTTGACGAAGTACGCCTCGCGCGGCGTGCCGCCCTGGAAGGCGCCCTGCCGGAAGAGATCGTTGAGATAGGCGGAGGCCTTCAGCCGGATCTGCTGCCACAACTGCTCGCTGTTGGGCTCGAAGACGACCCACTGCAGACCGCGGTAGAGACTCTCCTCGACATGCAGCGCGAGCCGGCGCACCGGCACGTACTTCCACTCGCTGTCGAGCGCGTCCGCGCCCTGCAGCGTACGGGCGCCCCAGACCAGCGGACCGACCACCGGGAAGGTGCGCAGACAGTTCACCCCGAGCGGATTGAGCAGTCCGTTCTCCCGGTCGGTGAGCTTGACGGTCAGCGCCCTGACACCGGCCAGCCGCGCCTCGGTCCCCGCCGGTGCCTTCCAGACGCCGCGCTCGCCGTCGGTGCGGGCGATGACCCCGGCGATGGCCCCGGACGGCGGGAAGGGCCGCAGCCGTCCCGTGAGCGGGTCCGTCAGCTGGAGGTGCGGGAAGTACAGCGCGGCGTGATCGCTGCGTACGGGTTCGAACGCGCCGATCCCGGCCCGCGCGGCGTCCACGCCGCCCCAGGTGGACGGCGAGTCCACGAGCAGGAAGATCCGCCGCTCCCGGCACAGTTGCTCGGCCGCGGAGAGCACGGTGACCATGTCCTCGGTGGACTCGTACGCCGAGAGCTCGGGCAGGGCGAGCAGATTGACATCGTCCACATCGCGCAGCGCCTGCACACCGGTCTTGCGCGCCTCGCTGCCGATGAGATCGCGCGGTCCGGGCGGGTCGCCGTCCTTGCCGCCCTTGAGCGGGAAGACGGGCGGGTTGACCGACGCCTCAAGGCCCAGGTCATTGGCGCACTCGCCGACGAAGCGCACCACGTCGTCGGGGTCGAGGGAACCGGCGACGACCTGGATCCTCCGGCCGAACGCGGTGACCTCGGCGCCGGCGAAGGTGTGCTTCCCCGGGGCGTCCGGGAGCGCGCGCAGCTTGCGTTCCAGCAGGAGGGCCAGTTCCGTGACAGTGGTCGGCGCCTCGCCGTCGTGGTCGGGATCGTGGAGCGTGAACTCGCGCTCCACATCCCCGATCTTCACCTTCAACTCGACGTTCAGATCGGGCAGTTCCGCCGAAAAGGGCTTGGAGACCGTACCGGAGGGGTCGGGCCTGTCCTCGTCCAGGGCCTTGACCCGGACGAGAGAGGAACCGGCGTTGACGACCGTCTCCACGAACCGCCCGTGGCCGGTATTCATCGACAGACCGGTGAAGGTCTCGCGGGCGCCGCCGCGCGCGTCGAGGATCCGGAGATTGAACGTCTTGTCCGGGGTCGGTGTGTCGTGGTCGACGGCCACCCGCAGCCCCGAGCCCCAGACGCCGGGCTCCTTGGCACGTACCTCAAGCACCGGGCACTGACTGTGCCCCTCGGTGGATTCGAGTGTGACGCCGGCTTCTTCGCCGGTGCCGGCCTTGGCCACGCGCACGATCACCGCGACGGATCCGCCGTTGCCGAAGAACTGGTGGACGGCGTAGCTGACCGCGCTCTGGGAGGTGAGCCCGCCGAAGCGGCGCTCGAAGTCCGCGAAGCTGGTGATCCGCACGGGTTGATTGAGCGGACCCCGGCGGGTGTGCCCCACGAACGCGGTCACCGAGGTGGTGACCGAGGCGATGGTACGGATGCTGCTGGGAAGCTCTTCGATGTAAACGCCGGGATAGCCCATGTGCGTCGGCATTCCCCCTCCATTCCCTTCGCGCACCAAGAGATGAGGAGGGGAGGTGAAGAGAATGTGCATATGCGCCGAACTCGCTTACGCGTTCCCCGTTGTTCCCCCGTCACACACCCCGTGCGATATCGGTCTCGCAGGGCCATCCGCATGCGTATGCGAAGGGCGCATGCGTATGCGTCAGTGGCTCCTGATGCATGAGTGCCGATTGCGAGTCTGGATTGTGCGTCAAGGGATGGTCAAGAGAGCGATTCGGTCATTGGGTGATCGTTTAGCGCGATGTCGTCCGTGAGCGAAAGGGCATGGTCGGAGGGGTATCGCCGGACGGGTATGAAGATGAATTCACGGCTGCTTCACAGGACCACTCGATCCCGCGCGAGAAACAAGCCGAATTGAAATCCGTCCGGCGCGCCGCCTTGCGTCCGGTTCATACGATATACGCCCGCCTGGGCGATTTCTTGTCAGCGGGTCAGATAGGTGACCGCGCTACAGGCACCGCTCGCCGCCCCGATGGCCACAACGGCCGCTGCCACCGTGCGCGTTCTGAGTCGCCGGTAGCGCGCGGTGTATTCGCGGCGCAGTTCGGTCGCGCGATCGGAGATTCGTACGAGCATCGCCCGGGAGGCGGCCAGCCGGTCCGCGGTGTAGACCCTCTCCACGTCCTCCCGCTGGGCCGTGGTCAGCCAGGGCAATTGCGCGGTGAAGCGGGCCGCTTGCCGGCGTACGTCCTCGACCTCCGCGCTCCAGAGCAGATAGCCCTCGATCTGGTAGAGACCACGGGCGCTGTCCTTGTCGGGCTCCACGCATTTCTCCTTACTTTCCCATGTGCCCTCCCCCTACGCGCCGCTCTCTTCATGCAAGGCACCAGGACGGCTATTTCCGCTGGTCACCCGCTGCCGAAGGGGTGGCGGCGCCGGGGTTGTTCAGCGCCTCGTCGAGCAGCCGGATGGACGGGTAGTGCAGATCGAACGCGGGGGACTCGGAACGGATACGCGGCAGCGTGATGAAGTTGTGCCGCGGCGGGGGACAGGAAGTGGCCCATTCCAGCGAACGCCCGTACCCCCAGGGGTCGTCGGTCCCGACCGGCTTGCCGTACTTGGTGGTCTTCCAGACGTTGTAGAAGAACGGCAGCATCGACAGGCCGAGAACGAACGAGGCGATCGTGGAGACGGTGTTCAGCGCGGTGAAACCGTCGGCGGCGAGATAGTCCGCGTAGCGGCGCGGCATACCCTCGGCGCCCAGCCAGTGCTGGACGAGGAAGGTGCCGTGGAAACCGGCGAAGAGCGTCCAGAACGTGATCTTCCCGAGCCGCTCGTCCAGCATCTTGCCGGTGAACTTCGGCCACCAGAAGTGGAATCCGGCGAACATCGCGAACACCACCGTGCCGAACACCACATAGTGGAAATGCGCCACCACGAAGTAGGAGTCGGACACGTGGAAGTCCATCGGTGGCGACGCCAGGATGATGCCGGTCAGACCGCCGAAGAGGAACGTGACCAGGAAGCCGATCGACCAGAGCATCGGCGTCTCGAAGGACAGCGAACCGTTCCACATCGTGCCGATCCAGTTGAAGAACTTCACCCCGGTCGGCACCGCGATCAGGAAGGTCATGAACGAGAAGAACGGCAGCAGCACACCACCGGTCACATACATATGGTGCGCCCAGACCGTGATCGACAGCCCCGCGATCGAGATCGTCGCCGCCACCAGACCGATATAGCCGAAGACCGGCTTGCGGCTGAAGACCGGGAGGATTTCCGTGACAATGCCGAAGAACGGCAGGGCGATGATGTAGACCTCCGGATGGCCGAAGAACCAGAAGAGGTGCTGCCACAGGAACGCCCCGCCATTGGCCGCTTCGAAGACATGCGCGCCGAATTTACGGTCCGCCTCCAGCACGAGCAGCGCGGCGGCCAGAACGGGGAAGGCGAACAGGACCAGTACGGCGGTCAGCAGCACGTTCCAGGTGAAGATCGGCATCCGGAAAATCGTCATGCCCGGCGCGCGCATACAGACGATCGTGGTGATGAAGTTGACCGACCCGAGGATCGTACCGAAGCCGGAGAAGGCCAGACCCATGATCCACAGATCGCCGCCGACCCCGGGCGAGCGGACCCCGTCCGTCAGCGGTGAGTACGCGAACCACCCGAAGTCCGCCGCGCCGTTCGGAGTGAGAAAACCGGCTACGACGATGAGCGACCCGAACAGATAGAGCCAGTACGCGAGGATGTTGAGCCGTGGGAACGCCACATCGGGCGCGCCGATCTGCAGCGGCATGATCCAGTTCGTGAATCCGGCGAACAGCGGTGTCGCGAACATCAGCAGCATGATCGTGCCGTGAATCGTGAACGCCTGATTGAATTGCTCGTACGAGATGATCTGAATACCGGGACGGCCCAGTTCGGCGCGCATGAAGAGCGCCAGCACCCCGCCCATGATGAAGAACCCGAACGACGTGAGGAGATAGAGCGTGCCGATCGTCTTATGATCGGTGGTGGTCAGCCACCCCACGATGACTTTGCCCGGCTCCCTGCGCCGTACCGGCAGCTCATTCTCATAGCTGTCGTCGGCCTCCGCCGATTCTTCCGTGCCCGTCGTGGTCACTGCAACGCTCCTCCGGTCAACAGTGGCGTGTGAACTCGGCAGCAGCATGGCGTTGCTCGCACCGGGCCGGTGCGACCTTCTTCCCTCCGGCGCGTCGCGAGAATCGTCATGGCCTTCCCCGGAATTCTCCGAAAGCGTGCTGTCACTGGGCCGAGGGGCGGCTTCGCCACGTATCGAGGACTCCGCGCCCGGCAATCGCGGCCGGGCCACATTCACCCGATCGTGCGGTCCCCGCTCGCCGTCCGGGACCGACCGGAGGCGCCCGCGCGCACAGCGGGACCGGAGCGGGAAGACCGGCGAAGCTCTCCGCCCAGGTGAGCTTCCGGGCCACGGAATACGCTGCCGACCCACCTCGTTGAGCGCGGGGGAGTGAGTGACAACTCTCCAGCGATCAGAGGGAGACCAACCGTGACATCGACGGTACCGACGGCATCGGCGAGCCCCCACGAGCCGGCGAACCGGGCGGGACAGATCCTTTCCCGCCCTTTCAGCATCGGGGACCTCGTCCTGCCGAACCGGATCGCCATGGCGCCCATGACACGTAACTTCTCGCCCGGTGGTGTCCCCGGCGCCGATGTCGCGGAGTACTACGCGCGCCGGGCGGCCGGCGGCGTGGGTCTGATCATCACGGAGGGGACCCATGTCGACCATCCCTACTCCGGGCGCGAGCAGCGGATCCCGCGCTTCTACGGGGAGGACGCGCTCGCCGGCTGGGCCCGGGTCGTCGATGCCGTACACCGCGCCGGCGGCCGGATCGTTCCCCAGCTCTGGCAGGAGGGCACCGGCCGGGTGACCGACGACGACTCCGTGGCGAAGGCGGTCAGTCCCTCGGGGCTGGGCCTGGACGGCGCCCCGGAGGGCCGGGCGATGAGCCTCGCCGAGATCGACGAGGCCGTCGCGGCCTTCGCCGCCGCGGCGGCCGATGCCGAGCGCCTCGGGTTCGACGGTATCGAGCTGCACGGAGCCCACGGCTATCTCATCGACCAGTTCCTCTGGTCCCGTACGAACCGCCGTGGCGACGCCTACGGCGGCGACGAGGCGTCCCGGATCCGCTTCGCCAGCGAGATCGTCGCGGCCACGCGCGCGGCCGTGTCGGCGTCCTTCCCGATCATCTTCCGGCTGTCCCAGTGGAAGGCGTACCACTACACCGCCAAGGTGACCGAAACCCCCGAAGAGCTGGAACGCCTGCTCACCCCGCTGGCCGAGGCGGGCGCCGATGTCTTCCACGCCTCGACACGCCGGTACTGGGAGCCGGAGTTCGACGGCTCGGAGCTGAATCTCGCGGGCTGGGCGAAGAAGCTGACGGGCCGGCCCACCATCACCGTCGGCTCCGTCGGCCTGGACAGCGTGTTCCTGGAGGCCGTCGAGCAGGGCAAGGTCAAGGGGGTCGCGGGTATCGAACCGCTGCTGGACCGGCTGGAGCGGGACGAGTTCGACCTGGTGGCCGTGGGGCGCGCGCTGCTGGCCGATCCCGAGTGGGCGGTCAAGACGATCGAGGGACGGGCGGACGAACTGGTGCCCTTCGACACCGGCGCGCTGACCCAACTGCGCTGACCCAACTGCACCGCACCGCACCGCACCGCGCTGACGCCTCGCGCCGGCCCCTCCGCGCCCTCGCCTTCGGTCAGTCCCAGGCGCGGCGTTCGTCGTCCCGTGGGGCGTGGACGACCTCGGGGGCACCGGGGCCGTACGTCATCACCGGCCGCGAGGCGTCCCAGGCGGGCCAGCCCGGATCCCCCGTGGTCGCGAAGCGCACCCAGTCGGCGTGCATGGTGTCCGCGAGGGACTGGGGCGCCCCGGTGCCGGTGAGCGCGATCGTGGCCGGCTCGCGCAGGGTGTCGAAGACGAAGCCGATCTCCAGGGCGTGGCACGCGCCGAGCCGCTGGACCGGCGATGGCCAGGCGAACTCGTAGAAGTAGCTGGCGGCCGGGGCCTTCCGGCGCGCGTCGGCGAGCCGGGTGAGCGGCACGCGCAGCAGCCGGTCGGTGGCGAGCGCGCCGAGCAGCTCCCCGGGCGACGCGTCCGGCCGGTTGGCCCGGTACACCGCCGCCGTCCGGCTCCGTACCCGGAACCGGGCCATGGCCAGCCGCAGGGTGACCGGACCGATCCGGTCGAGCGCGCCGCTGGGTATGAGCCACAGCCGGTACTCCTCCGAGGTGGTTCCCATCAGCAGACCGATCTCCGCGCCCTGCCCCGCCGCCAGCGCGACGGCCGGCTCGCGGGGCAGCACCTCGCCGTCGACCACGAGATCGAAGCTCGCGCCCCCGCCCAGCGGGCTGCCCGCGGTCATCTCGCGCTGTGCGCGGAGCAGCCGGTCGCGGTCCACTCCGGCGAAGGCCGCCGCCGTGGCCGGGACCCCCAGCCGCCGGGCGATGCGCCGGGTGGTGCGCCGGGCCACGGCCGGGGTGACGGCGGACGGGACACCGCTCTGCAGCACGGCCCGCCGCAGCAGGCCCGCGGAGAGCGGGGAGGCCAGGATCCCGGCGATGGAGAACGCCCCGGCGGACTCGCCGAAGACGGTGACGAGTCCGGGATCGCCGCCGAAGGCCGCCACGTTCCGCCGTACCCACGCGAGCGCCGCGAGTTGGTCCCGCAGCCCCAGGTTGGCGGGCGCGTCGGGGAACATCCCGAACCCCTCGACACCGAGCCGGTAGTTCAGCGACACGAGGACCACGCCGTCCCGGGCGAACGCGGCGCCGTCGTAGGTGGGGACGGCCGAGGAGCCGTGCCGCAGCGAGCCGCCGTGGATCCAGACCATGACGGGCAGCCCGGCGCGGCCCGGATCGGGGGTCCACACATTGAGGTTCAGACAGTCGTCCCCCGGCACGGAAGGATCGGCCAGCAGCCGGTCCAGTGGCGGGGCGTACGGCAGCTTCGGGGCGGTCGGCCCGAAGGCGGATGCATCGCGGACACCGTCCCACGGCGCGGGCGCGGCCGGTGCGCGGAAGCGGTACGGTCCGACGGGCGCCGCGGCGTACGGGATACCGCGGAAGACGGCGACCCCGCGCTCGATCCGGCCGCGCACCCGGCCGTACTCGGTGCTGACGACGGGTTCCCCACCGGCGACGGGTTCCGCGTCACCGATCCCGCGTGGCCCGGTCACGGACGCCCCTCCCGCCCGCCGCGCCGACGAGCACGGACGGCGCCCGCCCCCATCCCCCGAATGGGCAGATCGTCCGCGGCCGGGCCTGCCGGGGGCACACCGGTGACGGCTGACGCCTTTCCGTAGCGCTGGGCGAGAGGGGCGGAGGAGACGCCGTGCGCGACGACGCTGAGGAGCACGGTGCACGCGACCACGGGGACGATCGACTGCCAGGCCGGCGGGGCGAGTTCCTCGACCGCCAGCAGAGCGAAGATGACGGACGCCAGCCCGCGTGGGCCGAACCAGCCCACGAACAGGACGGTTTTCCCGTCCAGACCGCTCCCGGCCAGGGCCAGGGCCACGGCCATCATGCGTACGACCGTCAGGCTCAGTACCGCGTAGAGCGCCGCCTGCCAGGTGAGGTGATCGAAGGCGGCCGGTACCAGTACGGCGCCGAAGAGGAGCCATACCAGCACGGAGAAGAGCGAGGCGGTCTGCTCGACGAACAACAGCACAGGCCGCCGGGCGCCGTGCGTCGAGCCGAAGGCCAGGCCGGCGACAAAGGCGGCGACGAAGCCGTTGCCGCCGATCGCGATGGCGGAGGTGTAGCCGAGGAGGGCCAGCGCCAGGACACCCGTCCCGGCGACGTCCTCCGTGGCCCAGCCCCTGCGCAGGCCGAGGCGCAGCAGCCATCCGGCCATCAGTCCGAGCAACGCGCCGTAGACCAGGCCGATGGCGAGTTCCACGAGGGCGCCACCGGGCGTATGTGTGTCCGACGCGCTCCCGGCCGCGGCCACCCCGGCCAGGGCGAGTACGACGAACGGGGTGGCGATGCCGTCGTTCAGACCGCTCTCGACGTTGATGAGCCGGCGAATCCGCGCGGGCACGACCGGATCGACCATCATGGTGGCGCCGAGGGCGGCGTCTGTCGGAGCGAGCGCGGCAGCGACGTACAGCGCGGCCCACCCCGACACGCCGGGGAGCAGCCCCATGGCCAGCAGGGTGCCGAGACCGATGCACATCGGCAGCCCGAGCAGCAGAAGCCGTCCGTACAGGCCGAGTTCCGGCCGCAGGGCCCGGAAGGACAGCCGTGCGGCATCGGTGAAGAGCACCCAGGCCAGGGTGACTTCGGCGAGTGTTCGCACCGTCCCCGGTGACGGGGCCAGGTCCAGTACGCCGATTCCCTCGCTCAGGAGCAGGCCCAGCAGTACGAAGGTCACGGGGGCGGAGAGTTCGACGCGCGCCAGCCGCTGCGAGAACAGACTCCAGAGGAAGAGAAGGAGCAGGATCAGTGAGAAGGTTCCATCCACCGTGGACTCCGTAACCGTGGCGCGCGTCGTCGGCTGGGTCCTGCCGGCCTGACAGGGCGTAGGGCGTGTTGCGAAAGTCCCGCCTGGCCTGCGACGCCCGGCACGCACGCTCGCTGCGTTGTCGGATCACCCCAGTACGTCCAGTACTGGGGAGACCCTCCGCCTTGCGATCGCACGCACCGGAC
>NZ_JBFAZD010000024.1:0-135009 GCF_040681655.1 Streptomyces sp. NPDC051662 | reverse complement strand
GTACTGCAGGGGGGACCCTGTGGGAGAGTAGGACGCCGCCGAACAATCATTGTGGGAATGCCTCGTGCCTTTTGGTACGGGGCATTCCTGCGTTCAGGGCCTATATCTTGAGGTCGCCGGTATGCCGGTAATGGGTAGCCGACCAAAGCTGTCGGCTACCCCTCTTTGCTCTCGCTCTCAGAGACGTCCCGCAGCCTTCAACGCCAGATAAGCGTCGGCGAGGGCCGGAGCCAGGTTCTCAGGGGTGGCATCCACAACAGTGACGCCATGGCGCTGCAATTGTTCCGCCGTACGACGTCGCTGGGCCTGTGCCTGTGTGCCGGCGGCGGCTTCGTAGACCGCGTCCACTGTGCCCCGCTCCCGGCTCATCTTCTCGACGTGCGGATCCGCGACGGACGCCACCAGGACCGTATGGCGTCGGGTCAATTGAGGCAGGACCGGGAGGAGCCCCTCCTCGATGGGCGCCGCGTCGAGCGTGGTGAGCAGCACGATGAGTGATCGACGCGGGGCGTTCTTCAGCGTGGCCGCGGCGAGGCCGCGCGCGTCCGTCTCCACGAGCTCCGGTTCGAGCGGAGCGAGCGCGTTCACCAGTGCGGGCAGGACATCGCCCGCCGCGCGGCCCCGGACCTGGGCGCGGGTGCGGCGGTCGTAGGCGAGGAGGTCGAGTCGATCGCCTGCTCGTGAGGCGAGCGCGGCGAGGAGCAGTGTGGCGTCCATGGCAGCGTCGAGGCGGGGGACGTCGCCGACACGGCCGGCTGAGGTGCGGCCAGTGTCGAGGACGACGAGGATGTGCCGGTCGCGTTCGGGCCGCCAGGTCCGTACAGCGACGGCCGACTGGCGCGCGGTGGCCCGCCAGTCGATGGACCGGGTGTCGTCCCCCGGTACATATGTACGAAGGCTGTCGAACTCGGTGCCCTCGCCCCGGCTCAACAGGCTGGTACGGCCGTCGAGTTCCCGTAGGCGGGCAAGCCGGGAGGGAAGGTGCTTGCGGCTGTGGAAAGGGGGCAGTACGCGTACGGTCCAAGGGACCTCGTGGTGGCCTTGGCGGGCTGCCAGACCCATGGGTCCGAACGAGCGCACTGTGATCCGTTCCGCTCGGCGGTCGCCGCGACGGGTGGGGCGGAGCAGCGTGGTCAGCCGACGGCGCTCGCCCGCCGGCACGGTCAACTTGTGCCGTGACGTCGCCTGCTCGGTGCCGGGGAGCCAACTGCTCGGTGGCCAGGCGTCGCGGAGGTGAGCGTGCAGGCGGCGGCCAGAGGGGTTGGTGACGGTGAGATGGACCTCAGCGCCGTCACCAAGTCGAACTGATGTATCACCACTTCGGGTGAATCGGAGCGTTCGCACTGGTGCGGCGAGGGCGTAGTCGCACAGAATTGCCAGTGAGAGCGGGGCATTGACGGCAAGGATGCCTGCCCAGCTGGGGGCGAAGAGGCCGACGGGGAGTGAGCAGAGGGCCGCGAGAAGCGCGGTTCGTCCGGTGAGGGCCACAGGTCACCGGCTCATCGGGGGACGGGTACGTGGGCGAGTATCGCGGTGATGACGGAGTCGGTCGTGACGCCCTCCATCTCGGCCTCGGGCCGGAGTTGGACGCGATGGCGGAGTGTGGGGAGGGCCAAGGCCTTCACATCGTCGGGGGTGACGTAGTCCCGGCCGGTGAGCCAGGCCCAGGCGCGAGCGGTGGAGAGCAGGGCGGTGGCACCTCGTGGGGAGACACCGAGTGCGAGTGAGGGGGATTCACGAGTGGCACGGCAGATATCGACGACATAGCCCGCGATCTCGGGTGTGACGGTTGTGCTTGCGACCGCGGCGCGTGCCGTTTCCAGGTCGGCGGGCCCGGCGACGGGCCGTACCCCCGCAGCCTGGAGGTCACGCGGATTGAAGCCTTGCGCATGGCGGGTCAGGACATTGACCTCGTCGTCGCGGGACGGCAGCGGGACGGTCAGTTTGAGGAGGAACCGGTCGAGCTGGGCCTCGGGGAGGGGGTAAGTGCCTTCGTACTCGACCGGGTTCTGGGTGGCGGCCACCAGGAATGGATCGGGCAGCGGCCGCGGCGTGCCGTCGACCGTGACCTGGCGCTCCTCCATCGCCTCAAGCAGCGCTGATTGGGTCTTGGGAGGCGTCCGGTTGATCTCGTCGGCCAGAAGCAGATTCGTGAAGACGGGACCCGGCTGGAAGGAGAACTCCGCGGTCCTCGCGTCGTAGACGAGGGAGCCCGTGATGTCGCTCGGCATCAGATCGGGGGTGAACTGGACGCGCTTGGTGTCGAGTTCGAGGGACGCGGCGAGTGCCCGTACGAGGAGGGTTTTGGCGACGCCGGGGACTCCTTCGAGGAGCACATGCCCTCGGCAGAGAAGGGCGACCACAAGCCCGGTGACGGCGGGGTCCTGGCCGACCACCGCCTTCGCGATCTCCGTGCGCAGGGCCTCCAGGGAAGCGCGGGCGCTGTCCGATTCCCCGGCGGTCCCGGCGGTCGTGGCGTTCTGTGCGGTCGGGGCACTCATGAGGTGCGTACCTCTCTTTCGAGGGCGTCGAGTTGGTCCGCGAGGCGGACGAGAGCGGCATCATCGGTCGGCGCCGGACCGAAGAGCAGGGTGCGCGGATCTTGGGCGGTCTCCGGGAGCCGGGCGGAGACGGCGGGGATCAGGACGGCGGGGGAGTGGGCGTCGGCCGGCGGTACGCCGAGGAGGGGTGCGAGGCGGTCGCGGGCGGCCGAGCGCAGGGCCGAGGCGGCGTGCTCTCTGGCGTTCGCCTTGCGGTAGAGGCGGGCGCGGCCCTCGGTGGACTCCGAGGCCCGGATGGCGACGGGGAGTCGTTCGGCCACGAGCGGGCCCAGCCTGCGGGCACGCCAGACGGCGGCGAGTACCACGGCGAGGAAGAGCTGGAAGGCGCCCCAGAGCCAGCCGGACGGGATGAGGCCGAGGAAGTCACTGTCGCCGCCGCTCTCGGCGGCGGATCCATCACTGAGCGAGGGGAGGTACCAGACGAGATGAGGCCGGGAACCGAGAAGTTGAAGGGCGAGCGACGCGTTGCCGCGTTGGTCGAGGCGGTCGTTGTACAGGATGTCGGGAGAGCCGAGAAGGACGGTGTCACCGGCTTCCGCGCCGGTCTCCGTGATCCTGAGCAGGGTCGGCACGCCGTCGCTCACGTAGCAGGCGTCCACGTCGGCGACGTCGGTGACGTATCGTTCACCGCCGATGTCGACGGTGCCCGCGCGGTCGGCGGCGGGCAGCGAGCATCGCGGGGCTCGGGCCGAGACCGGCGCGGGGGTGTTCGTACGGACACCGGGCGCCAAGGTGTCGACGGAAGGCGGACCGGCGCCGAGGAGGACGGTCCGGCCTCCCGAGGACGCCGTCGCGGTGCGCAGGGAGCGCTGCTGCTGTTCTGTCAGCAGGTCGGGGTTGGTGACGAGGAGTGTGGTGTCGGGGCCGGCCGCGGCGGTGGCGTCGTCCAGGGTGGTGACGGCTTCGACGGAGACTCCACGGTCCTTGAGGAGTTCGGCGACGGCGCGGCTGCCGAACTGGTCGGCGGAGCGCGGGTCGAGGCGGCCGTGCTGGTCACCGGAGCCGAGGGCGGCCATGGTGATCCCGGCACCGAGCAGAACGACGAGAGCGAGGACCAGTCCGCGGCTGCGGGTCCAGACCTGTCGGGTGGTGGGGGAGAGCGAGGTGGAGCTGATCGTGGAGGTCACTCGGCCGTTCCTCCGGAGGCGGTGCTCAGCTGCGGCTTCGCGTCTTCCAGATCGAGATCGAGCGCGCTCAGCCGCCGGTATGTCTCCTCGTCGGCGGTGCGGCCGCCGTATGTGATGTCGTCGAATTCCCTGGCGGCCGTCCGGAGCCGGGTCGCGTGGCCCGGGAGCGGACGGCCCGCTTCGGAGGCGGCCTCGTCGGCGGTGCGGCCGGGGCGCGGGTCGAGGAGGGCCCGTTCCTCCAGGGAGCGGACGATGGCGCGCATGCGTTCCTGGGCGGCCTGGTTCCAGCGGCCGGCGGCGGCATGCGTTTCCGCGGTGGCGCGGTGTTCCGCCGCGCTGCGGGGGCCCTCGTCGAAGAGCGTGCGCGCCGTCCCGGGTATGCGGCGCGGGGTGCCCAGTCGCCACCAGAGGGCAGCGAAGAGGGCGACCACGATCAGCGCGATGACGGCGAGACCGAGCGGGCCACCGGGGGCCGCGCCGGAGGCGGAGGCGAAGAGGTCACCGACCCACTCCCAGAAGCGGTCGAGCGCGCGCTGGAGGAGGTTCGGGTCGTTCTCGTGGTACATCGGCCTGGACAGCTCCCGCTCCGCCGCTTCACGGGCGGGAACGCGAGGGGTGTCCACCGGTATGCCGTCGTCCGCGCGGATCAGCTGCCACGCGAGTGCCGTTCCCCCCGTGATGGACACCGGGTCAGTTCCCCGGGGAGCCGCTGCCCGGCGGCTGAGTGCCGTAGCCCGCCACGCCCGCGGCCCGCGCCAGTTCGAGGTCGAGGGCCTCGCGCCGGATGCGCTGGTCGACGTAGAGGAGCACGGTCACGCCGGCGGAGATCGGATAGGTGATCGTGGAGGCGATCACCGAGCCGATGCCGGTGACGATCAAGTAGGGCCAGCCGAAGTCCGGGCCGTCGCCGGAGTACAGGCCGGCGAGACCTCCGCTGTCCACCGCGGAGGCGATGAACACGAACGGGATGGCGATGATCATCGAGATCAGGAAGGTGATCAGCAGTGTAAGAAGCAGCACGCCGAAGGTGCGCCACCAGGCGCCCGTGACGAGCTTGGCGGAGCGTCGCATGGCGGACAGCACGCTCTGGCGTTCCAGCATGAGTGCGGGGGACGCGAGGCTGAAGCGGACCATCAGCCAGGCGATGACGGCGAGGGCGGCCATGCCGCCGAGCGCGGTGAGCGCGGCTCCTCCGGCGGAGCCCATCAGCAGGCCGGGGAGGATCGCGACGGTCATGATGGCGGCGCTCATCAGCGGCAGCAGCAGGGTCAGGCCCAGCAGCTGCGGGAGCCGGGGACGGGCCTCGTTCCAGGCTTCCGAGAGCGTGACGGGGCGCCCCAGTACGGAGCGGCTGACCACGACGGTGAGCACGGCTGTGGTGAACAGGGTGCCGATCACCAGGATGATGAGCGACGGGATCTCGGACACCAGGGTGGACGAGAGCGAGTCGGCGGCCTGACTCAGGACTTCCGACGGGCTCGCGTTCGGGTCGAGTTCGACCGGCTCGGGGAGCAGGTAGCGGCGGAAGAGGATGTCGCTGATCTGCGAGACCACGGCGACGGCGAGGGTGAAGCTGAGTACCACCCGCCAGTGGGTGCGCATGGTGGAGACCGCGCCGTCGAGGATCTCGCCGACCCCGAGAGGCCGGAGCGGGATGACACCCGGCTTGGCGGCGGGTGGCGGGCCCCAGCCGGGACCGCCGCCCTGGGAGGGCCCGCCCCAGCCCTGTGTGGGCCGGGGAATGGCGGGTCCTGTGCCGGGGGCGCTCGGCGGGGACCACTGACCGGCCGGCGGCTGCGCCGCGGACCACTTCGAGGAGGAGCCGGTGTCATCGGCGGGCGCGGCGGGCCTGGGCACACCGGCGTCCTGGCCGTCGGACGGGGCGGATCCGGGCGAGGCCCAGCCCGGAGTGTCGTTCACGGTCGTCCACCTCGTGGATTGGTTGCGGGGCCGGCTCGGCGAGCCGGCGCTTCAACAGCGCCTGTCCGCGGAGCGGGGCGGCGGGCTGGCAGCCATCGTGCCACGCGCCGCGCCCCGGTGGACCGGGGGCCGTATCTCCTTCTCTGCTCCGTCCTCGCCTTCATTGTCCGTGCCGCAGCGGGCAGACTGAGCGAATGGCTGATCAGTACGCACGACCCCAGGCCGGCGCCGGGCCGTCCATGCTTCCGTCGATCCGCTGGGACGAGCCACCGGAAGGGCCCGTACTGGTGCTTCTCGACCAGACCAGACTTCCGGCCGAGGAGACCGAGCTGGTCTGTACCGACGTACCCGCTCTGGTGCGTGCCATCAGGGTGCTGGCGGTGCGCGGGGCGCCGCTCCTGGGTATCGCGGGCGCCTACGGGGTGGCGCTGGCGGCGGTACGGGGTTTTGACGTGGAGGACGCGGCGGAGCGGCTGGCCGGGGCGCGGCCCACCGCGGTGAACCTCGGCTACGGGGTGCGACGGGCGCTTGACGCGTACCGGACGGCGGTCGACAAGGGCGCCGATCCGGCGCAGGCGGGGGCCGTGGCGCTTGCCGAGGCCAGGCGGCTGCACCGCGAAGATGCCGAGGCCAGCGCGCAGATGGCGGCGTTTGGGCTTACGCTCCTCGATGAACTGCTGCCGGGTGGCGGCCACCGGATCCTGACCCACTGCAATACCGGGGCGCTCGTCTCGGGCGGGGAGGGCACCGCGTTCGCCGTGGCGTTGTCGGCCCACCGGGCCGGCCGGCTGCGGCGCCTGTGGGTGGACGAGACCCGTCCGCTCCTCCAGGGGGCCCGGCTGACGGCGTACGAGGCGGCTCGCAACGGGATGGCGTACACATTGCTCACGGACAACGCGGCGGGTTCGCTCTTCGCGGCGGGGGAAGTGGACGCCGTCCTGATCGGGGCGGACCGGATCGCGGCCGATGGATCAGTGGCGAACAAGGTGGGCAGTTATCCGCTCGCCGTGCTGGCCAGGTACCACCATGTGCCGTTCGTCGTGGTCGCCCCGACCACGACGATCGACCTCGATACCCCGGACGGGGCGTCGATCGAAGTGGAGCAACGACCGGGGCAGGAAGTGACGGAGCTCACGCCGCCGCGCACAGCGATGGCGGGAGCGGAGGCGGGAGGTGGGATGCCGGTGGCGCCGTTGGGAACACAGGCGTTCAACCCGGCCTTCGATGTCACCCCTCCGGAATTGGTGACGGCGATCGTCACCGAATACGGCGCGCTGTCCCCGGTGACCGGGGGCGGAATCGCGGAGCTGTGTGCCAGGTCACGCCAAGGTAACGATGAGCTAATGGGATGATGTCGATATGAAGGGACGTGTCCTTGTCGTCGATGACGACACCGCACTGGCCGAGATGCTCGGCATTGTGCTGCGTGGTGAAGGTTTCGAGCCGTCTTTCGTAGCGGACGGTGACAAGGCACTCGCCGCCTTCCGTGAGGCCAAGCCGGATCTGGTGCTGCTGGATCTGATGCTGCCCGGCCGGGACGGTATTGAGGTGTGCCGGCTGATCAGGGCCGAGTCCGGGGTGCCCATCGTCATGCTCACGGCCAAGAGCGACACGGTCGATGTGGTGGTCGGGCTGGAGTCCGGGGCCGATGACTACATCGTCAAGCCGTTCAAGCCGAAGGAGCTGGTGGCGCGTATCAGGGCGCGGCTGCGCAGGTCCGAGGAGCCGGCGCCGGAGCAGTTGGCCATCGGTGATCTGGTCATCGATGTGGCGGGTCACTCGGTGAAGCGGGAGGGGCAGTCGATCGCCCTGACGCCGCTGGAGTTCGATCTGCTGGTCGCGCTCGCCCGTAAGCCGTGGCAGGTGTTCACCCGTGAGGTGCTTCTGGAGCAGGTGTGGGGCTACCGGCACGCCGCGGACACCCGGCTGGTCAATGTGCATGTGCAGCGACTGCGCTCCAAGGTCGAGAAGGACCCCGAGCGGCCCGAGATCGTGGTGACCGTCCGCGGGGTCGGTTACAAGGCGGGACCGAGCTGACATGACCGGCGGCAGCGCTGCTCCGAAGCCCGGTGAACCGGGAGTCCGTGCGGGGCGGGCTGCCGGGCCGGGGCATGCGCTGGCGCGGTTCGTCCGGCTGTTCCAGAGCGGCAGGCTGCTCCAGGACGGCTCGCCCGGCGGACCGGTGCTGCGGCTGCTGGTGCGCTGGGTGCGGCGTCCGCTGCTGCCCGCCGTACGGCTGTGGCGGCGCAATATCCAGCTGAGGGTCGTCGCGGCGACGCTGCTGATGTCGCTCGGTGTGGTGCTGCTGCTCGGGTTCGTGGTCATCGGCCAGGTCCGCAACGGTCTGCTGGAGGCCAAGGAGAAGGCCGCGCAGAGCCAGGCGGCCGGCGGGTTCACCGTGGCGAAGGAGAAGGCCGACGCCCCTGCGGCGCCCGGAGCCCGTGAGGGCGACGGGACGAACGGCAGATCGGGGAGGAACTCCGTCAACTGGCGGTCCGATCTCGTCGAACAGCTCGCCAGTGGCGGCCCGGGGGCGTTCAATGTGGTGGCGCTGAGCCCCGACGCGGCGGACGCCGTGTCCACCAGCCGGGCGCCGCGTGTCTCGGGCGGGGTGGACTTCGCCAGCGTTCCCGCGGATCTGCGGACGGCGGTCGCGCAGGGGACAGGGCCGTTCCAGGCGTACGCCCAGATCAAGTACACCGGGGCCACCGAGGCCCGGGAGCCGGAGCCGGGGCTGATCATCGGCAAGCGGCTGAACGACGTCGACCGTAACGCGTACGAGCTCTACTACATATTTCCGCTGACGCAGGAGGAGCAGTCGCTCAACCTGGTCAAGGGCACGCTCGCCACCGCCGGGCTCTTCGTGGTCGTGCTGCTCGGGGCGATCGCCTGGCTGGTGGTGCGCCAGGTCGTCACGCCCGTACGGATGGCCGCGGGGATCGCCGAGCGGCTCTCGACCGGCCGTCTCCAGGAGCGGATGAAGGTCACCGGCGAGGACGACATCGCCCGTCTCGGTGAGGCCTTCAACAAGATGGCGCAGAACCTCCAGCTCAAGATCCAGCAGCTGGAGGAGCTTTCCAGGATGCAGCGGCGCTTCGTCTCCGACGTCTCGCACGAACTGCGTACGCCTCTCACGACCGTGCGGATGGCCGCCGACGTCATCCATGAGGCACGCAGTGACTTCGATCCGGTGACGGCGCGCTCGGCGGAACTGCTCGGTGACCAGCTGGACCGCTTCGAGTCGCTGCTGTCGGATCTGCTGGAGATCAGCCGGTTCGACGCGGGCGCGGCGGCGCTGGAGGCCGAGCCGATAGATCTGCGCGAAGTGGTGCGCCGGGTGATCGGCGGCGCCGAGCCGCTGGCGGAGCGCAAGGGCAGCAGGATCCGGGTCCTCGGGGACGAGCAGCCCGTCGTCGCCGAGGCCGACGCGCGCCGGGTCGAGCGGGTGCTGCGCAATCTCGTCGTCAACGCAGTCGAGCACGGCGAGGGCCGGGATGTGGTCGTACGGCTGGGCGCGGCGGGCGGGGCGGTCGCGATCGCCGTACGCGACTACGGCGTGGGGCTCAAGCCCGGCGAGGCGACACGGGTGTTCAACCGTTTCTGGCGGGCCGATCCGGCCCGTGCGCGGACGACCGGGGGGACCGGTCTCGGGCTGTCGATCGCCGTAGAGGACGCCCGGTTGCACGGCGGCTGGCTCCAGGCGTGGGGCGAGCCGGGCGGCGGTTCCCAGTTCCGGCTGACGCTGCCGCGTACGGCGGACGAGGCCCTGCGCGGCTCGCCCATACCGCTGGAGCCCGAGGATTCCCGGCGCAATCGCGAGCGCGATGGTGCCGAGGATCTCAAGGAGACCGCGCAGCGGCTGGCCAGTGTGCCCCTCCAGCCGGGCACGGACCGCTCCGCGCAGGCCGGAGCACCCGGCGTGCCGGCCCCGCCCCGTACGACGGCGACGGTGGACCCGGCGGCACTGCCCGGCAGCGGCGCGCGGGTGGTGCCGCGTCCCGCGGGGGAGCGGCCGTCCGGGAGCGAATCCGATCGCTCCGATCACTCTGTACACCGGGCTCCGGAGCGGGAGGACACCATTCGTGGGCGCTGATCGCCGTCGTTCCGGGCCGGGGAGAGCGGTCCGCACGCCGACGCTGCTGGCGGCTGTCGCCGCGCTGCTGGCCGGGTGCGCCTCGATCCCCGACAGTGGCGATGTCGAGCCGGTCAAGGCATCGCCGCCGGGTGAGTCCCAGGTGCGGGTGTATGCCGTGCCGCCCCGGGAGAAGGCGGAGCCGGACGAGATCGTCAACGGCTTCCTTGAGGCCATGACCAGTGATGATCCCGATTTCGCGATGGCCAGGAAGTATCTGACGAAGAAGGCGTCCGAGTACTGGCGGCCGGGTGCCGGTACGACGGTGCTGCGCGCCGCGCCCGACCCGGCGGGCCCGCAGGAGCTGTCCGGCAGCGACAGTTCCGCTCTCACCTATCCGCTGTACGGCGACCGGATCGCGGACGTGGACTCCGTACACGCCTACCAGCCGACCGAGCCGAGCGAGTACGCCGGAGAGATCCGGCTGGTCCGGCAGAACGTCGGGGGTGCCAAGGAGTGGCGCATCGACAGCCTGCCGCAGGGGCTGGTGCTCGGTGAGTCGGACTTCCAGCGCAACTACCGGTCGGTCAACAAGTATTACTTCGCGTCGGGGGAGAACTGGCTGGTCGCCGACCCCGTCTACATCCGTCAGCGAATAGACCCCACGACCCGGATGGATCCGGTGACCCAGGCGGTCAAGGTGCTGCTCGACGGGCCGACGAACTGGCTGAAGCCGGTGGTCGACTCGCCCTTCCCCGCAGGTACGGCGCTCCAGAAGGGCACCAAGTCGCTGGAGTTCGACGACCGTAACGCCCTCAAGGTGCCGCTGAACGACAAGGCGTCCAAGGCGGGCCGTACGCAGTGCCGGAAGATGGCGGCGCAACTGCTCTTCACCCTGCGGGACCTCACCTCCACACCGGTCGGGCAGGTCGAGCTGCTGGCCGACGGGTCCTCGCTCTGTGTGCTCAGCGGCGACCAGGCCGAGGAGTTCGCGCCCGATCGCACCACCGGCCGGTCCGACAATCCGTATTTCGTCGACGAACGCGGGCGGCTGTCACTGCTGCAGGCGAGCGCCGACGAGGGCGTCGACAGGTCGCAGGTCATCGGACCGTTCGGCACCGGCGGTGTGAAGCTCGGCTCGGTCGCGGTGGCCCGCGACGAGAAGCGCGCGGCGGGTGTCACGGACGACGCCAAGTCGCTCTATGTGTCTTCCATACTGTCGGACGGCGAGCTGGCTCCCGCGCTGGTGTCCAGCGACGGCCCGGCGCGCAGCCGGCTGTCCCCGCCGAGCTGGGACGGGCACGGCGATCTCTGGATCGCGGACCGCGATCCCGCCAAGCCGCGACTGCTGCGGTTCGCGGAGGGCATCGGCACGCCGTTGCCGGTCACGGTCGAGGGGCTCGGCAACGGGCGCATCCAGGGGCTGCGGGTGTCGGCGGACGGGGTACGCATCGCGCTGCTGGTGTCCGAGGGCGGCCGGACCACGCTGCAGATCGGCCGGGTGGAGCGGAGCGGCTCCGCGGCCGATGCGACGGTGTCCGTGGCGCAACTCCAGTCGGTGGCCCCGCAGATGGAGACCGTGACCGCGGTGTCCTGGGCCGGTCCCAGCCGGCTGGTGGTGGTCGGCAAGGAGTCCGGCGGTGTGCAGCAGGTGCGCTATATCCAGACCGATGGTTCGACCTCGGCCGCGAGTGTGCTGCCCGGTCTGAACCAGGTGACCGCGATCGCGGCGGCGAACGACGACCGGCAGCCGCTGGTGGCCGACTCCGACGACGCCGGGATCGTCCGGCTGCCCTCGGGTGGGAACTGGCAGACGATGGTCGAGGTGGGCTCGTCGCCCGTCTACCCCGGTTGACACGCACGGGCCGGTCGGGGCCCTGGAGGTGCGCGGGAACGGGCGCCCGGCCGGGGTGTGCCGAAGCGAACCGGATCTTTGCCTGAACGAGTTGTCCACAGGGGTGGCCGGGCGCCTTCGTCATTGGCACAGTGGTTTCCATGCGGGCGTGGTGGCGGGAGATCACCGGCCTGGTGCTGCCGGTCGCCTGTGGCGGCTGCGGCAGCCCCAGGACACCTCTGTGCGAGGACTGCGGGCGGGCGCTGTACGGCACCTGGCCGTGCCGGGTACGGCCCGCGCCGGAGCCCGCGGGGCTGCCGGCCGTCCATGCCGCGGCGCCCTACGAGCACGCCGTACGGGCCGTTCTGCTGGCGCACAAGGAGCGTGGCGCGCTCGGGCTGGCGGCGCCGCTGGGGCGGGCCCTGGCCGGGGCCGTACGGGCCGCCGCGCCGTCGGGCACGGGGGTCGGTCCGCTGCTGCTGGTGCCGGTGCCCTCCACGCGCCGCGCGGTCGGGGCGCGTGGACACGACGCGGCCCGCAGGATCGCGCTGGCCGCCGCCGGGGAGCTGCGGCGTGGTGACCGGCCGTGCCGGGTCCTTCCGGTGCTGCGGCAGCGGCGCGCGGTGGCCGACCAGGCGGGCCTCGGAGCCCGTCAGAGGCTGGCGAACCTGTCGGGGGCGCTGGAGGTCGCCGTCGGGGGCGTGAGGCTCCTGGAGGGCGGCAGGGTGGTGCTGGTGGACGATCTCATGACAACGGGCGCCTCGCTCGTCGAGGCGGCGAGGGCACTGCGTGCCGCGGCGGGCTCCGGCAATCCGGGATTCGGCCAGGTGAGCGCGGCAGTTGTCGCCGCGCCGCCGCTCTCCTTCGAAATAAACCGGAACTGACCGGAGGCGTGCATCGTTGCAGCTAATGAGGGCAGGAGAGCAACTGAACAGAGGTACGTGCCGGTAGCGGGTGCCGACACCCGTCCGGGAGGGCTATGTTCGGAGAAGAGGAGTGGAGCGAGTCATGACTCGCTGAATACCCCGTGTTGCGTCGGCTTTTTCAGAACCTTGGAATTTCGGGGGATGGGGATCATGCCGATGGGGGAGGAGGAGGTGAAAGTCGCCAAGTCCGAGGCTCCGGTGATTACCGGGGTCTGGTGCAACAGGGAGTAACTCCGCAGCGAGGCGGAGTGATCCGGGAACGGAGTTCTGCGTGGACATCGTCGTCAAGGGCCGCAAGACAGAGGTGCCCGAGCGGTTCCGCAAGCACGTGGCCGAGAAGCTGAAGCTGGAGAAGATCCAGAAGCTCGACGGCAAGGTGATCAGCCTCGACGTCGAGGTGTCCAAGGAGCACAACCCGCGGCAGGCCGACCGGTGCGACCGGGTGGAGATCACGCTCCACTCCCGCGGCCCCGTGATCCGTGCGGAGGCGGCGGCGGCCGATCCGTACGCGGCGCTCGATCTGGCCACCGGCAAGCTGGAGGCACGGCTGCGCAAGCAGCACGAGAAGCGCCACAACCGCCGGGGGAACGGTCGGTTGTCGGCGGCCGAGGTCGTCGAGGTCGTTCCTGGGGTCGCCCAGTTGAACGCGAACGGCGAGACCGCGGCGGAGGAGGCGGCACAGACCGTTCCCACCACGATGGTCTGCTCTCTTGAGGTGCAGGGCGAAGGGCCCCTCGTGGTGCGGGAGAAGACCCATGCCGCCGCTCCGATGACGCTCGATCAGGCGCTCTACGAAATGGAGCTGGTCGGGCACGACTTCTATCTGTTCGTCGATTCCGACACCAAGGAACCCAGCGTCGTCTACCGGCGCCATGCCTACGACTACGGCGTCATTCACCTCAGGACGGACCCGCTCGCAGGGTCGGAAGCGGGCGGCGCGGGCGGCGCCCTCGGCGGCTGACGCACCGGCCGGGACCACCGGAATCCGGCCGGATCAAGTCCGGAATCCGGCCGGATTGAGTCCGTAATCCATGCCCCGCGGTGCCCCTGAGCGCCCTTCGCGGCCTCAGGGGCGCCGTTGTGCGCCCCCCAAGGACCATCGATTCGGTGCCTGGGCATGAAATCATGGTGTCGCGGCCAACAAGTGGTCCGCGAACTGCGGTTGGCCGGCCCCCGGGAAATTCGGGCCATGGCCTTCAGGGGAGGGAACGATGGCGGACAGCTTCGGTCCGGTGCATCACGCGAGCGATGCCGACGACACGATCGGCGGCGCCGGGTCCGACGCCGCCGCGGAACGGGGCGACTCCCGCAGGGAGCCGATCCGGGTCCTCGTCGTGGACGACCACGCCCTCTTCCGCCGCGGACTGGAGATCGTCCTCGCCCAGGAGGAGGACATTCAGGTCGTCGGAGAGGCCGGCGATGGCGCGGAGGCCGTCGACAAGGCCGCCGATCTGCTGCCGGACATCGTGCTGATGGATGTCCGGATGCCCAAGCGCGGCGGAATCGAGGCCTGTACCTCCATCAAGGAGGTGGCCCCCAGTGCCAAGATCATCATGCTGACGATCAGCGACGAGGAAGCCGACCTCTACGACGCGATCAAGGCGGGCGCCACCGGCTATCTCCTCAAGGAGATCTCCACCGATGAAGTGGCCACCGCGATTCGCGCCGTGGCCGACGGGCAGTCGCAGATCAGCCCGTCAATGGCGTCCAAGCTGCTGACCGAGTTCAAATCGATGATTCAGCGCACCGACGAACGCAGACTCGTTCCGGCGCCGCGCCTCACCGACCGCGAACTGGAAGTCCTGAAACTGGTCGCCACGGGAATGAACAACCGTGATATCGCCAAGGAGTTGTTCATCTCCGAGAACACGGTGAAGAACCATGTCCGCAACATCCTGGAGAAGCTCCAACTGCACTCCCGGATGGAAGCCGTGGTCTATGCGATGCGCGAGAAGATCCTCGAAATCCGCTGATGTTATGCGGAGCTGACCGTCCGACCGTATTCAGTTATCGCGACCCGGTGAAGGCGCTCAGAGCGCGGTGAGCGCGTCCGCCAGCGGGCCGCGCAGCGCGGGCGCGTCGACCCGCTCCACCCGTACGTCCGAGCAGCCGACCCACTCCGCCGCCTCCCGTAGCGCCTGGGCCATCGGCAGTACGGCCCTGGGGGTGTCCAGGGACACCTGCTTCGCCACCAGCGTCTTCCCCTCCCGTGCCGGGTCGACACGCCCCAGCAGCTTTCCCCCGGACAGCAGCGGCATCGCGAAGTAGCCGTACACCCGCTTGGGCTTGGGCACATACGCCTCCAGCCGGTGGGTGAAGCCGAAGATCCGCTCCGTACGGGCCCGCTCCCAGATGAGGGAGTCGAACGGCGACAGCAGCGTCGTGCGGTGCCGCCCCCTCGGGGTGGTCGCCAGCGCCTCCGGATCGGCCCAGGCCGGCTTCCCCCAGCCCTCGACCGTCACCGGCACCAGCCCCGAGTCCGCGATCACGGCGGCGACCTGCTCGCCCTTGAGGCGGTGGTAATCGGCGATATCGGCGCGCGTACCGATACCGAGCGACTGGCCCGCGAGCCGTACGAGCCGGCGCAGACACTCCGCGTCATCCAGATCGTCATGGAGGAACTCATCGGGCACGGCGCGCTCCGCGAGGTCGTAGACCCGCTTCCAGCCGCGCCGCTCGGTGCACACGACCTCGCCGTACATGAGCGCGCGCTCGACGGCGACCTTCGCCTCGGACCAGTCCCACCACGGCCCGCCGTTCTTGGCGCCGCCCAGCTCCGTGGCGGTCAGCGGGCCCTCGGACTCCAGCTGCTTGATCACCGTCTCGTAGGCGCCGTCCGCCAGCTCGTGGTACCAGTGCGGGCGGGCGCGGTAGGCGCGCCGGCGGAAGGCGAAGTGCGGCCACTCCTCGATCGGCAGGATGCACGCCGCGTGGGACCAGTACTCGAAGGCGTGCGGCCGCGCCGGTGACGTACCGGCCGGGGCCGGGGTCCAGTACGCGTCCTCGACCGTTCTGCGGCCGACGGCGCCCAGACGCGCGTACGGAATCAGTTCGTGCGACCGCGCCAGCACCGAGATCGTGTCCAGCTGGACGGCGCCGAGATGGCGCAGCACCCCCCGCGCCCCGCCGCGTCGGTCGGGGGCACCGAGGAATCCCTGGGCGCGCAGCGCTATCCGGCGGGCCTCGTCGGCGGACAGCTCGGTGGTGGCGGGCGGCACAGTCGTCATGAACCGCACGATAGACGCCGGCACTGACAGTCGGACCGGCGCGGGCACGTTCAAGCCCCTCATCGGCACACAGGCTCCACGGACTACCGGGCCCTACGGACGCACTCAGGTACCCGTCGACACGTTCCCCTCCCGTGAGGGGAGGTACGGGAGAGGAGCCGAAAGCCCCAGATCGGACGGGAGCAGCGCCCCCAGCCATACGTCCCGCAGCGTGTCCCGGTGGAGCAGCGCGGCGCGCAGCACCCCCTCCAGCACGAAACCGGCCTTCTCCGCGACGGCCCGCGAGCCCGCGTTGCCGACCTCGGCGCGCCATTCCAGGCGCTGCGCGCCCAGTGCCGTGAAGACCCAGTGGGCCACCGCCCGCACGGCTTCGGTGGTATAGCCCCGGCCACGGTGCTCCCGCGCCGTCCAGTAGCCGATCTCCCAGGTGCCCGACTGGCGGTGTGCGTTGACCACGCCCAGCACCGGACCCCCTTCCCGGGACACCATGCCGAAGGTGCAGATGGTCGCCGTACGCCAGCCGTCCGGGACCATCAGCTCGACGAAGTGCGCCGCGTGCTGCCGCTCGTACGGTGTGTGAATCGGGATCCAGCGCTGGATCTCCGGGTCCTGGCAGACCGCGAGGACATCGTCGATGTCGTCCGGCGTGAGGGGGCGCAGCAGCAGGCGCTCGGTGCTGAGAGTGACGGGTTCCATAGCCGGATTCTGCTGACCGGGTGTCCCCCGGCACGAGTGCTTTTCCCGTCTCACCGGCACCTTCCACGGGTCCCGCGCGTTCTCCATGCGGGTACGGGCGGGCCCGCGTGACCTCGGCCCTCCCGGCGCGGGCGGGTCCTCGCTTACGATGGCCGTTGCGGTGGGGCCCGCCTGCCGTGCCCGCGCCCGTGTCCGTATCCGACCCACGTGCCAGGCCCGACCGGCAAGGAGACCAACCTCAGTGTCCGTCTTCAACAAGCTCATGCGTGCAGGCGAAGGCAAGATCCTGCGCAAACTGCACCGCATCGCGGACCAGGTCAACTCCATCGAAGAGGATTTCGTAACCCTCTCCGACGCCGAGTTGAGGGCGCTCACCGCCGAGTACAAAGAGCGGTACGCCGACGGTGAGAGCCTTGACGACCTGCTCCCCGAAGCCTTCGCGACCGTCCGTGAGGCGGCCAAGCGTGTCCTCGGCCAGCGTCACTACGATGTGCAGCTGATGGGCGGCGCCGCCCTGCACCTCGGCTATGTCGCCGAGATGAAGACCGGTGAGGGCAAGACCCTCGTCGGCACGCTGCCCGCGTATCTCAACGCGCTGTCCGGCAAGGGCGTCCACCTGATCACGGTGAACGACTACCTGGCCGAGCGCGACTCCGAGATGATGGGCCGCGTCCACAAGTTCCTCGACCTCAACGTCGGCTGCATCCTGGCGAACATGTCGCCCGCGCAGCGCCGTGAGCAGTACGCCTGCGACATCACGTACGGCACGAACAACGAGTTCGGGTTCGACTACCTGCGCGACAACATGGCGTGGTCCCAGGAGGAGCTGGTCCAGCGCGGCCACAACTACGCCATCGTCGACGAGGTCGACTCGATCCTCGTGGACGAGGCCCGTACGCCGCTGATCATCTCCGGCCCCGCCGACCAGGCCACCAAGTGGTACGGCGACTTCGCCAAGCTGGTCACCCGGCTGACCAGGGGCGAGGCGGGCAACCCGCTCAAGGGCATCGAGGAGACCGGCGACTACGAGGTCGACGAGAAGAAGCGCACCGTGGCCATTCATGAGCCCGGTGTGTCCAAGGTCGAGGACTGGCTGGGCATCGACAACCTCTACGAGTCGGTGAACACCCCGCTCGTCGGTTATCTGAACAACGCCATCAAGGCCAAGGAACTGTTCAAGAACGACAAGGACTATGTCGTCATCGACGGCGAAGTCATGATCGTCGACGAGCACACCGGCCGTATCCTCGCCGGCCGCCGCTACAACGAGGGCATGCACCAGGCGATCGAGGCGAAGGAAGGGGTGGACATCAAGGACGAGAACCAGACCCTCGCCACGATCACCCTGCAGAACTTCTTCCGCCTCTACGGCAAGCTCTCCGGCATGACCGGTACGGCCATGACCGAGGCCGCCGAGTTCCACCAGATCTACAAGCTGGGCGTCGTGCCGATCCCGACGAACCGGCCGATGGTCCGCATGGACCAGTCCGACCTGATCTACCGCACCGAGGTCGCCAAGTTCGCGGCGGTCGTGGACGACATCGCGGAGAAGCACGAGAAGGGGCAGCCGATCCTGGTCGGCACCACCTCGGTCGAGAAGTCCGAGTACCTCTCGCAGCAGCTCAACAAGCGCGGTGTCCAGCACGAGGTGCTCAACGCCAAGCAGCACGACCGGGAGGCGACGATCGTCGCCCAGGCCGGCCGCAAGGGCGCCGTCACGGTCGCCACGAACATGGCGGGACGCGGTACGGACATCAAGCTCGGCGGCAACCCCGACGATCTCGCGGAGGCGGAGCTGCGCCAGCGCGGCCTGGACCCCGTCGAGCATGTCGAGGAGTGGGCCGCCGCCCTGCCGGCCGCGCTGGAGAAGGCCGAGCAGGCGGTCAAGGCGGAGTTCGAGGAGGTCAAGGATCTCGGCGGGCTGTACGTCCTGGGCACCGAGCGGCACGAGTCGCGCCGTATCGACAACCAGCTGCGCGGTCGTTCCGGACGTCAGGGCGACCCCGGTGAGTCCCGCTTCTACCTCTCCCTCGGTGACGACCTGATGCGGCTGTTCAAGGCGCAGATGGTCGAGCGCGTGATGGCCATGGCCAATGTGCCGGACGACGTCCCGATCGAGAACAAGATGGTGACGCGCGCCATCGCCTCCGCCCAGTCCCAGGTCGAGCAGCAGAACTTCGAGACGCGTAAGAACGTCCTGAAGTACGACGAGGTGCTCAACCGGCAGCGTGAGGTCATCTACGGCGAGCGCCGCCGCGTCCTGGAGGGCGAGGACCTGCATGAGCAGGTGCGCCACTTCATGGACGACACGATCGACGCGTACATCCAGGCGGAGACCGTCGAGGGCTTCGCCGAGGAGTGGGACCTCGACCGGCTCTGGGGAGCCTTCAAGCAGCTCTACCCGGCGAAGGTCACGGTGGAGGAGCTGGAGGACGCGACGGGCGACCGCGCCGGCATCACCGCCGAGTTCATCGCGGAGTCCGTCAAGGACGACATCTACGCCCAGTACGAGGCACGCGAGAACCAGCTCGGCTCGGACATCATGCGTGAGCTGGAGCGGCGCGTGGTGCTGTCCGTCCTGGACCGCAAGTGGCGCGAGCATCTCTACGAGATGGACTACCTCCAGGAGGGCATCGGCCTGCGCGCCATGGCGCAGAAGGACCCGCTGGTCGAGTACCAGCGCGAGGGCTTCGACATGTTCAACGCCATGATGGACGGCATCAAGGAGGAGTCCGTCGGCTATCTGTTCAACCTGGAGGTCCAGGTCGAGCAGCAGGTCGAGGAGGTTCCGGTGCAGGACGCGGGCGAGCGTCCCTCGCTCGCCAAGAAGGACGACGCGGTGCCCGCGGGCGCCTCCCGTCCGGAGATCCGCGCGAAGGGTCTCGATGCCCCGCAGCGGCCCGACAGGCTGCACTTCTCCGCTCCCACGGTGGACGGCGAGGGCGGCATCGTCGAGGGCGACTTCCAGAGCGCCGAGGGGCCGACGCGGTCGACGTCGGACGGGATGACGCGCGCCGAGCGCCGTAAGGCCCAGAAGGGCACGAGCGGCGGGCGGCGCCGCAAGAAGTAGGTGTGAGTGAGGGCGGGCCGGGGCGCACGGTGAGTGCGCGCCCCGGCCCGCCCTCATGTGCGCTGTCAGGTCCGCTCTCCGCCCAGCTCGACCGCCGCGCAGCGCCAGCGCAGGTCGGCGCCCTGTTCCAGCCGGAAGGCCATGGCGCGGACCTGATCGCCCGCGGAGATGCTGGCGGCGGCCTCGACCGCGCCCGGGCGCGGCTGGAAGGCGCGGCAGGTACGGATGACGGGACGGGCGCCCCGCGCCCTGAGCGGGGTGCCGGGCGCGAGCCGGACGAGCTGTTCGTACGCCTCGCCGATGGTCTGGCCGAGCATCCAGTGCACGGGGCGCCGGCCGCTCAGGACGGCGAGCAGGCGCTCCGCGAAGAGTTCGTGCGGCGGCGGGAGGTGCGGACGCCGCCGCGGGCCCCCGGCGCCGGGACCGCGCTGGTCGCGCCGGCCGGGCGGCCGTCCGGCGGCGGTGCTCCGGGTCCTCGCCGCGCCGGTGGGATGGGTGGTACCGGTCCTGTTCACGCAGATCGCCCCCGTTCTGCCCGGCCGGTTCGGATACCGGCCGGTAACTTCTGTTGGGGGATCTTTTACGGGCCCTTGGGGGACCGCCGCAAGACCGGTGCGGACACGGAGCGCCCGGAGCCGAAGTCACCTATCCGAGTGATGGGCGGACGACGCCCGGCCCGGCGCAGAGGTGGTGCGCCCCTCGCGGTGGACGCCTGGGGCAGCCATGAGCGTCACCCCGAAGAGGGACTGCCGCACGTATCCTTAGGTGCTCTCCCGACTACGAAAGCGGCCAGCCATGCGCGTCTACGTCCCCCTGACCCTTCCCGGTCTCGCAGAGGCGCACAAGACGGGTGAGCTGGGACCGGGACCACTGACCGCGTACGCCGTGACCCCCGGGCTGCGCGAGTGGTACGTCTCCGACGACATCGAGGAGCTGGAGTACGCGGCCCTCAACCGCGCCGCGGCGGCCTCGCTCCGGCTGCTCGCCGCCGATCCGGTGGCCGGACGCCGCAGGGTGGTCGTGGCGGCCGATGTGCCGGACAGGGAAGCCGTGTCGGATCCCGACCGCGGACTGGACGACGCGGGCCTCGGCGAGGTGCGGATCGCCGACGCGATCGCGCTGTCGAAGGCAGCGGCGGTGCATGTCGACTCCGATGAGGCGGACGCCGATGTGTCGGCTGCGGCGGCGGCGCTGGGGGCGGCGGACCACGGGGACGACGACGCGCAGTTCACGGTGGACGGCGCGGAGGACCACGAGCTGCTCTGGTACGGCGTCCAGGAGATCCCGAACCTGATCGGCTGAGCGGCGGACGGAGGCCCGGCCGGCCCGTCGGCGGCGGCCCGCGGGGGCTCCGCCAGGTCCGTTGTCAGACCCGGCCGGTACCTTTCTCGGCATGGGGAAGCAGAACACGCATCTGGTCTGGGACTGGAACGGCACCATCCTCGACGACATCGAGGCGGTCATCGGGGCGACCAACGCGGCCTTCGCGGAGATAGGGCTTGAGTCCATCACGCTGGACACCTACCGCGAGCTGTACTGCGTCCCGATCCCGAAGTTCTACGAGCGGCTGATGGGCCGCCTGCCGAGCGACGCCGAGTGGGTCGTCATGGACGAGACCTTCCACCGCCACTACACGGCGCGGCAGGACGGCTGCGGGCTCACCAAGGGCGTCGAGGAACTGCTGTCGCAGTGGCGGCTGGCCGGGGACAGCCAGTCGCTGCTGAGCATGTACGGGCACGAGCAGCTGGTTCCGGTGGTGCGGGGGTACGGGATCGAGGGCCACTTCCTCCGGGTCGACGGCCGGACGGGCCCGTCGGGCGGCAGCAAGGCGGTCCATATGGAGCGCCATCTGACCGCACTGGCCTCGCAGGGCGCGATATCCGCCGAGCGGACGGTGGTGATCGGCGACGCGGTGGACGACGCGCTGGCGGCGGCGCATGTGGGGGCGCGTGCCGTGCTGTACACGGGGGGCTCGAACAGCCGGGCAAGCCTGGAGGCGGTGGGCGTACCGGTGGTGGACACGCTCGCGGAGGCGGTCGCCACGGCGCGGCGTCTGACGTCCTGACGCCCCTGCGACCGGCGGGCGACGGCCGTGGAAGTGCCGGGAGTGCCGGAGGCGTAGGGAGTGCCGGAGGTGCCAGCGGTGCCGGGAGCGCCGGGGGTGCCGGGGGTGCACCCGGGAGCCCCGGACGCGCCCCCGGTCCTCCGGGGCTTCGCCGGGGTCAGTTCACCGGGGCCTTCGTGCGCAGAACGGTGAGGAATTCGCGCATCCAGGCCGGGTGGTCGGGCCAGGCGCGGGACGAGACGAGCGTGCCGTCCACCACCGCCTCCGTGTCCTGGAAGGTGGCCCCGGCCGCCTGCATGTCCAGCTCCAGGGCCGGATAGGCCGTGACCCGGCGGCCGGCCAGCTCACCGATCGCGGCCGTCAGCAGCGGCCCGTGACAGATCTGGGCGACGGGCTTGTCGGCGTCGAAGAAGGACTTGAGGATCTTGCGCAGCTCCGGGTCGCCCCGCAGATACTCGGGGGCGCGCCCGCCCGGGATCACCAGAGCGGCGTACTGCCCCGCGTCGACCTCGGCGAAGGCCAGATCGGCGGGCCAGGTGTAGCCGGGCTTCTCGGTGTAGGTGTCGAAACCGGGCTCGAAGTCATGGACCACGAACTGGAGCTTCTTACGGGTCGGAGCGGCGATATGGACCTCGTATCCCTCCTCACGCAGACGCTGGTACGGGTAGAGCACTTCCAGCGACTCGGCGGCGTCGCCGGTGACGATCAGAACCTTGGCTGCCATGACTGCTCCCGGAGAGAGTGTGTCGGTCTGTCCACCTGTCGACCAGTGTCGTCCTGTGGACCAGTGTCGTCGCGGGAGGCGCGCGTCGGCGGGAGTTCCGTGCCGCGCGCGGCCGTGAGCGGCGGAAAGATGTCCGTGTCGCTGTCCAGAGTGTCAAAGTTGTTACCGCGTATTTGTACACATGCGGCTCATGACGGCGCCCCGGTCAAGGGCGATAGCCTGGTGCCCGTGATCAGCGCGATATGCCGTGGGGGCAGCGAAGCCCCCCGCCTGCGCCCGGGCCGCTACCGCGTCCGGGCGATCGCTGGTCCCCCAGGACCGGTCCCCTCGGGACAGGACCTTGATCCGGGCCGACTGCCAAAATTGCCAAATAACGCCCCGGACATCTCTCATCGCGGCATAACGTCGACTCAGACCGGAAACCCCGCGTCGTGGCGTTGTGTCGCTTCCTTCACCTACGTCACGCAACGGCGCGCGACAGGAGCCAGAGGACATGCAGACCAAGCTGGACGAAGCCAAGGCCGAGCTGCTCGAACAGGCGGCTCGGGCCGCTGAGAACAGCCCGGTGGGGGGAACCGGGGGGCTGGGGGCCGGCCCCCGGGAGGACGAGGCCTCGGCCGGATCCCGCGGCGCGGGACAGGGGGACGGTCCCGACCGGGACGGCCTTCTCGCGTACCTCCAGCGCTACTACCTGCACACCGCTCCCGAGGACCTGGCCGACCGCGACCCGGTCGACATCGTCGGAGCTGCGCTCTCCCACTACCGGCTGGCCGCGAATCGTCCCCAGGGGACGGCGAACGTACGGGTGCACACCCCGACCGTCGAGGAGAACGGCTGGACGTGCCGCCACTCCGTGGTCGAGGTCGTCACCGACGACATGCCGTTCCTGGTCGACTCCGTCACCAATGAGCTCTCGCGCCTGGGCCGCGGCATCCACGCCGTGATCCATCCGCAGATCGCCGTACGGCGCGATGTCACCGGCAGGCTGATCGAGGTGCTGCCCGAAGGGGCGGTCACCGCCGCGGAGCCCCGCCATGACGTGTTCATCGAGTCCTGGATCCATGTCGAGGTCGACCGCGAGACCGACCAGGCCGATCTCCAGCAGATGACCTCCGACCTGCTGCGGGTCCTCTCCGATGTCCGCGAGACCGTCGAGGACTGGGAGAAGATGCGTGACGCCGCGCTGCGCATCGCCGAGGAGCTGCCCAGCGAGCCGACCGCCGACGATCTGCGCGAGCAGGAGGTCGAGGAGGCCCGGGAGCTGCTGCGCTGGCTCGCCGCCGACCACTTCACCTTCCTGGGCTACCGCGAGTATCAGCTGACGGACAGCGACGCCCTCTCCGCCGTGCCCGGTACCGGACTCGGCGTGCTGCGCTCCGACCCGGCGCACACCGGCGACGAGGACCACCCCGTCAGCCCGTCCTTCAGCCGGCTGCCCGCCGACGCCCGCGCCAAGGCCCGTGAGCACAAGCTGCTCGTCCTCACCAAGGCCAACAGCCGCGCCACGGTCCACCGGTCCGGCTATCTCGACTACGTCGGGGTCAAGAAGTTCGACGCGAAGGGCAATGTCGTCGGTGAGCGGCGCTTCCTCGGACTCTTCTCGTC
Source organism: Streptomyces sp. NPDC051662 (assembly GCF_040681655.1). Taxonomy (NCBI): domain Bacteria; kingdom Bacillati; phylum Actinomycetota; class Actinomycetes; order Kitasatosporales; family Streptomycetaceae; genus Streptomyces; species Streptomyces sp. NPDC051662. The sequence goes on along the minus strand of NZ_JBFAZD010000024.1, from coordinate 111,182 downwards.
GGCCGCGTACACCGAGTCCGTACGCCGGGTCCCGGTGATCCGCCGCAAGGTCGCCGAGGTCCTGGAGAGCGCGGGCCTCTCGCCCAACAGCCACGACGGCCGCGATCTGCTCCAGATCCTGGAGACCTACCCGCGCGACGAGCTGTTCCAGACGCCCGTCGACGAACTCCGCTCCATCGTCACCAGCGTGCTCTATCTCCAGGAGCGCAGGCGGCTGCGGCTCTACCTCCGCCAGGACGAGTACGGGCGCTACTACTCCGCCCTCGTCTATCTGCCGCGTGACCGCTACACCACGGGCGTCCGGCTCCGGCTGGTCGAGATCCTCAAGGAGGAACTCGGCGGGACCAGTGTCGACTTCACGGCGTGGAACACAGAATCGATCCTCTCCCGGCTGCACTTCGTCGTCCGTGTCCCCCGGGGCACCCAGCTGGCCAAGCTCACCGACGCCGACACCGAGCGGATCGAGGCCCGGCTCGTCGAGGCCGCCCGCTCCTGGGCCGACGCCTTCGGCGAGGCGCTGACCGCCGAGTGCGGTGAGGAGCGCGCCGCCGAACTGCTGCGCAGGTACGGCTCCGCCTTCCCCGAGGGGTACAAGGCCGACCACTCCCCGCGCGCCGCCGTCGCCGATCTGGCCCATCTGGAGGCGGTCACCAGGGCCGAGGCGGGCTCGGACTTCGCGCTCTCGCTGTACGAGCCGGTCGGCGCGGGCCCCGGCGAGCGCCGCTTCAAGATCTACCGCTCGGGCGAGCAGGTCTCCCTCTCCGCCGTCCTGCCGGTGCTCCAGCGGCTCGGTGTCGAGGTCGTCGACGAGCGTCCCTACGAGCTGCGCTGCTCGGACCGTACCCACGCCTGGATCTACGACTTCGGTCTGCGGCTGCCCCAGGGCGGCGGGGGCGACTATCTCACCGAGGACGACCGGCAGCGCTTCCAGGACGCCTTCGCCGCCGTCTGGACCGGGGCCGCGGAGAACGACGGCTTCAACTCCCTCGTCCTGGGGGCCGGTCTGGACTGGCGGCAGGCGATGGTGCTGCGCGCGTACGCCAAGTACCTGCGCCAGTCCGGCTCGACCTTCAGCCAGGACTACATGGAGGACACCCTCCGCAGCAATGTCCACACCACGCGGCTGCTGGTCTCCCTCTTCGAGGCCAGGATGTCGCCGGGCCGCCAGCGCGCCGGCACGGAGCTGACGGAAGCGATGCTGGAGGAGCTGGACGGCGCCCTGGACCAGGTCGCGAGCCTGGACGAGGACCGCATCCTCAGGTCCTTCCTCACGCTCATCAAGGCCACGCTGCGGACCAACTTCTTCCAGCGCGCCGGTGAGGGCGACGGCACGAGCGGCCGGCAGAGCCGGCCGAGCCCGGGGACCACCGCGGGCGAGCACCACAGCTATGTGTCGATGAAGTTCGACCCGCAGGCCATCCCCGATCTGCCGGCGCCCCGCCCTGCGTACGAGATCTGGGTGTACTCCCCGCGCGTGGAGGGCGTCCATCTGCGTTTCGGCAAGGTCGCCCGCGGCGGTCTGCGCTGGTCCGACCGGCGCGAGGACTTCCGTACGGAGATCCTCGGCCTGGTCAAGGCGCAGATGGTGAAGAACACCGTGATCGTGCCGGTCGGCGCCAAGGGCGGCTTCGTCGCCAAGCAGCTGCCCGACCCGGCCGCGGACCGGGACGCCTGGCTCGCCGAGGGCATCGCCTCGTACAAGATCTTCATCTCGGCGCTGCTCGACATCACGGACAACATGGTGGCGGGCGAGGTCGTGCCGCCGGCCGATGTGGTCAGGCACGACGAGGACGACACCTATCTGGTCGTCGCCGCGGACAAGGGCACCGCGAGCTTCTCCGACATCGCCAATGACGTCGCGGTCGCCTACCACTTCTGGCTCGGGGACGCCTTCGCCTCCGGCGGCAGCGCGGGCTACGACCACAAGGGCATGGGCATCACGGCGCGCGGCGCCTGGGAGTCCGTCAAGCGGCACTTCCGCGAGCTCGGCCATGACACCCAGACCGAGGACTTCACGGTCGTCGGCGTCGGTGACATGTCCGGTGACGTGTTCGGCAACGGCATGCTGCTCTCCGAGCACATCCGGCTGGTCGCGGCCTTCGACCACCGGCACATCTTCCTCGATCCGCACCCGGACGCGGCCACCTCGTACGCCGAGCGCCGCCGGCTGTTCGAGCTGCCGCGCTCGTCGTGGGCCGACTACGACAAGGGGCTGCTGTCGCAGGGCGGCGGAATCCACCCCCGCACCGCCAAGTCGATCGCCGTCAACGCGCATGTACGGGAAGCGCTCGGCATCGAGCCCGGTGTCGCCAAGCTGACGCCCGCCGAGCTGATGAAGGCGATCCTCCAGGCCCCGGTGGACCTGCTGTGGAACGGCGGCATCGGTACGTATGTGAAGGCCTCCACCGAGACGGACGCCGATGTCGGCGACAAGGCCAACGACGCGATCCGCGTCAACGGCGAGGACCTGCGGGTCCAGGTCGTCGGCGAGGGCGGCAACCTGGGGCTGACCCAGCTCGGCCGGATCGAGTTCACCAGGCGCGGCGCCGGCGGCGAGGGCGGCAAGGTCAACACCGACGCCATCGACAACAGCGCGGGCGTCGACACCTCCGACCACGAGGTGAACATCAAGATCCTGCTCAACGGCCTGGTCACGGACGGCGACATGACCGTCAAGCAGCGCAACACCCTGCTCGCCGCGATGACCGACGAGGTCGGCGCGCTGGTGCTGCGCAACAACTACGCGCAGAACACCGCGCTCGCCAACGCCGTGGCCCAGGCCCCGTCCCTGCTCCACGCCCACCAGCGGTTCATGCGCCGACTGGTGCGCGACGGACATCTCGACAGGTCGCTGGAGTTCCTGCCGAGCGACCGGCAGATCCGCGACCTCCTCAACGCGGGCAGGGGCCTGTCCCAGCCCGAACTGGCCGTGCTGCTCGCCTACACCAAGATCACGGTGGCGGAGGAGCTGATCCACACGGAGCTGCCCGACGATCCGTTCCTGCGCAAGCTGCTGCACGCGTACTTCCCGCGGGCGCTGCGGGAGAAGTTCGCCGAGCAGATCGACGCGCACGCGCTGCGCCGCGAGATCGTGACGACGGTGCTGGTCAACGACACCGTCAACACCGGTGGTTCGACCTTCCTGCACCGGCTGCGGGAGGAGACCGGGGCGTCGACCGAGGAGATCGTACGGGCCCAGGCCGCGGCCCGGGAGATCTTCGGGCTGAACGCGGTCTGGGACGCCGTCGAGGCGCTGGACAACGTGGTGGCGGCCGATGTCCAGACCCGGATCAGGCTGCACTCGCGCCGGCTGGTCGAGCGCGGTACGCGCTGGCTGCTTGGCAACCGGCCGCAGCCGCTGGAGATCGCCGGGACCATCGAGTTCTTCGCCGCGAGGGTCGAGCGGGTCTGGGCGCAGCTGCCCCCGATGCTGCGCGGCGCGGAGCTGGAGTGGTACCAGCGGATCCTGGCGGAGCTGACCGAGGCGGGGGTCCCGGAGGAGCTGGCCCTGCGGGTGGCGAGCTTCTCGTCCGCCTTCCCGACGCTCGACATCGTGGCGATCGCGGACCGTACGGACCAGGACCCGCTCGCCGTCGCCGAGGTGTACTACGACCTCGGTGACCGGCTGCGGATCAGCAGGCTGATGGACCGGATCGTGGAGCTGCCGCGGGCCGACCGCTGGCAGTCCATGGCCCGCGCCTCCATCCGTGAGGACCTGTACGCGGCGCACGCCGCGCTGACGGCGGACGTACTGGCCGTGGGCGACGGCGACTCGACGCCCGAGGAGCGCTTCAAGGCGTGGGAGCGTAAGAACGCCGCGATCATCGGCCGTTCGCGCGCCACGCTGGAGGAGATCCAGGGGTCGGACGCGTTCGATCTGGCGAATCTGTCGGTCGCCATGCGGACGATGCGCACGCTGCTGCGTACACACGGCTGAGCGGCGCGGAAGCCGAGAAGGCAACGGGAAAGGGGCGCCCGGCTCATCGTGAGCCGGGCGCCCCTTCCCGCGTCGGACTCGCGAGGGCTGCTTCTTCTTGACTCGCTTCTTCTTGACTCGCGGGGGCTATCTCTTCTTGCCGGTGAACTCCTCGTAGGCCGCGACGACCTCCCGCGCCGGGCCGTCCATCCGCAGCGTTCCCGACTCCAGCCAGAGTGCCCGGTCACAGGTGTCGAGGATGGACTTGTTGCTGTGGCTGACCAGGAAGACCGTGCCGGCCTCCGCGCGCAGTTCGGTGATGCGCTCCTGGCTGCGGCGCTGGAACGCGGCGTCGCCGGTGGACAGCGCCTCGTCGATCAGCAGGACGTCATGGCTCTTGGCGGCGGCGATCGAGAAGCGCAGCCGGGCGCCCATGCCGGAGGAGTACGTCCGCATCGGCAGCGAGATGAAGTCGCCCTTCTCGTTGATCCCGGAGAACTCCACGATGTCGTCGTAGCGGCTACGGACCTGCTCCCGTGACATGCCCATCGCCAGCCCGCCGAGGATGACGTTCCGCTCGCCGGTCAGATCGCTCATCAGCGCCGCGTTGACGCCGAGGAGCGAGGGCTGGCCCCGGGTGAAGACCTTGCCACGCGAGGGCGGCAGCAGCCCCGCGATCGCCTTCAGCAGGGTCGACTTGCCGGAGCCGTTGGAGCCGATCAGACCGATGGCCTCGCCCTTGTACGCGGCGAAGCTGACGCCCTTGACGGCGTGCACCTCGCGCGCGCCGGGCGCCGACCGGCGCGAGACGATCCGGCTCAGCGCCGAGGTGGCGCTGCCCCGGCCGCCCCGGGTGCCGTGCACCGTATAGGTGATGTGGACGCCGTCGACGACGACGGTGGGGACGCGTTCGGGTGGGGTGGGCCGCTCGGCGGTCTCCGTACCCTTCCTCTTCTCAGCCACGTCCGTACTCCTCCTCGGCCTTCCAGAAGAACAGGAATCCGCCGACGCCCGCGAGCAGGGCCCAGCCGAGGGCGACGGCCCAGATGTGCGGGGGCAGTTGACCGGCGGTATAGCTGTCGATGAGCGCGAAGCGCATCAGATCGATATAGACGGCGGCCGGGTTGCACTCCAGGATCACCGTCACGGCGTGCGGCAGCGCGTCGCCGCTCGTGACCTTGTCGACGCTCCACATCACGCCCGACACATACATCCAGGTGCGCAGCAGGAACGGCATCAGCTGCGAGATGTCCGGTGTCCTGGCCGCGAGCCTGGCCACGGCCATCGAGATCCCGGTGTTGAAGAGCGACTGGAGCAGCAGCGCCGGTATCGCGAGCAGCCAGCTGACCGCGGGGTACTGGCCGAAGCAGGTCAGGATCACCACCAGCGCGCCCAGGGAGAACAGCAGTTGCTGGAGCTGCTGGAGCGCGAGCCCGATCGGCAGGGCCGCGCGCGGGAAGTGCAGCGCCCGTACGAGACCGAGGTTGCCGGAGACCGCGCGGGTGCCCGCCATGATCGAGTTCGAGGTGAAGGTCCAGATGAAGACGCCCGTGACCAGGAACGGGACGAAGTCCGGGACGCCGTGCTTGGTGTTGAGCAGCACACCGAAGATGAAGTAGTAGACCGTCGCGTTCAGCAGCGGGGTCATGATCTGCCAGATCTGGCCCAGCTTCGCCTGGCTGTACTGGGCGGTCAGCCGAGCGGTGGCGAAGGCGCCGATGAAATGCCGGCGCGACCACAGGGCGCGGAGATAGTCGGGCAGGGCGGGGCGGGCGCCGCTCACGGTCAGGCCGTGGCGGCGGGCGAGGGCGCTGAGATCCGGCCCGGTCCCCGTATCGGGCTCTGGGGTCGGTAGGCCCGATGAGGCCGGTGCGGCCGGTGCGATCGTCTGGCTCACGGGAGGTCGCTTTCGACGGTTTCGACGGTGTGCTGAGGGCGGTCCCAGCGACGGAACGGGTACGTATCGTCGTAACGCCAAAGGTAGGACGGAGTACGTCGCAACGCAACCGTGTCGTCGTCACGTCGGACGGCGCTATGCTCGTACGCGATGACTACCGACCCCCGCGCCACGGACCCCCGGACCAGCGCCCCGCGCACCGCACGCCGCGTCCCGGCGGGAGCCGCCGTGCTCCGGGAGGATGTGACCGACGCCATCCGCGCGGCCGTCTTCGAGGAACTGGCCGCCGTCGGTTTCGCCCGGATGTCCATCGAGGGCATCGCGCGCCGGGCCGGGGTCGGCAAGACCGCCGTCTACCGCCGCTGGAAGTCCAAGCTGGAGCTCGTCCTCGATCTGGTCTCCGCCTTCGCGGCACAGGGGCTGCCCGCCCCCGGGACCGGCTCGCTCCACGGCGATGTACGCGCCCTGCTCGAAGTGGCCTCCCACGCCCTGAGCCACCCGGTGGCCTCGCAGGTCATCCCCGATCTCCTGGTGGAGGCCGCCCGTCACCCCGAGATCTCCGACGCGATCAAGGCGGCGCTGCTCGACGGGCAGCGGGGCATCGCGGCCGTGATCGTCCGCGCGGCGGTCGAACGCGGTGAGCTTCCCGAGGGCGCGGACGCCGACCGGGCGCTCGATCTGATCGTCGGACCGCTCTACTGGCGGCTCGTGGTGGTCAGGAGCGATCTGCCGCCGGGCTATCTGGACGATCTGGCGGCCTCGGCGGTCGCGGCGCTGGGCCACCGGGCCTGACCGGCGTCCGCCTCCCGCGCCGGCGGAACGGGCCCCGGCGGATCCGCCGTCTCGCCGAGGAAGACATGCCGTACGACCCGCTCAGCCGCCCGCCCGTCGTCGTACGGACAGAAGCGCGCGCGGAACGCCGTCCGCAGCTGGCTGGAGCGCGAACCGCGCCAGTGGCCCGTGGTGAAGATGTCGATCAGCTCGTCCTCGGTACGCGCGACCGCGCCCGGCGGGAACCCCCGGAGATCGAAGTACGTACCCCTGGCCGCCTCGTACGCCTCACGGTCCGCGTCATGGATGACGATCGGCCGGTCGAGGGACGCGTAGTCGAACATCAGCGACGAGTAGTCCGTGAGCAGCGCGTCGGAGGCGAGACAGAGCCGCTCGACCGAGGGATGTCCGGAGACGTCGAGGATCCGCGGGTGCGGTGTGTACGGGAGCGGCGCGCCGTACGCGGGGTGCGCGCGGGCCAGCAGCACGAAGCGCGGGCCCAGCGACCGGGCCACCCGCTCCAGATCGAGCGGTTCGCACTGGCCCCGGCGGTAGTCGCGGTAGGTCGGCGCGTACAGGACGGCGGTGGCGCCCGCCGGGATGCCCAGCGATTCGCGCAGCCTGGCGATATCGGTGGCCGTGGCGCGCCGGAAGACGTCGGTACGCGGATTTCCGTACTCCAGCGTCGTACCGGACGGGAGGAGGGCCCGCTCCCGGACGAGCGTGGCATGGCGGTTGGCGGAGAGGGAGTAGTCCCAGCGGCCCGCGTCGGCCAGCAGCCGGGTGAGGTCCGTGGTGCGCGCGGCGGCCGGGCGGTCCAGCAGATCGAGGCCCTCCGACTTGAGGGGTGTCCCGGTGTGCGTCTGGAGCAGGATCTGCCCCTTCCGTTTCACCAGCCGGTGGTCGAAGCCCATGTCGCTGACGAGATACGCGCAGCGGGCGAGCGCGGTCCAGTACGCGAAGGTCCCGGGGCGCAGTTTGCGGGTGCCGGTCGGGACGGTGTGCTGGTACGCGGCCTCGCTGATCCAGGACGTGCGGATGTGCGGGGCGAGTTCGCGTGCCTTCTCCTCGATGGCGGCCGGATTGCCGAGGTAGCCGCCGTGGCCGTACGTCAAGAAGACGGCGTGGTCGGCGCGGAGCGGCAGCCGCCGCTGGACGGCGCGGTGGAGGCGCAGCGCGCCCGCTCGTACGGTACGGAGCAGCCCGGTGGCGACGCGGCCGAGACGTTTCCGCAGCTGTCGCGCGGCCCGCAGCCCGCGGTACGTACGGTGCGCGCCGAGCCGCAGCAGCGTGTGCCGGGGCCCTGCGCCGTACTCCGCGCCGGGGGTGCGATAGCGGCGGTGGTGGGCGCGGGCGCGGTGGAAGAACTCGGCGCAGGCCCGGCGCGGCAGCATGCCGTCGGTGGCGGCGAGCGCCGCGAGGTGGTCGAGCATGCGCCGGTGGAGCACGGGGCGCCAGGGGGCCGCGCCGGGTGCCTTTGGTGTGTTGGGCTGTTCATCCGCCTCGGGCCGTTCATCCGCCTCGGGCCGTTCAGCAGGCTTGGGCCGCCCGTCCAGGAACGCGAAGACCCGGTCGTACGCGTCGAAGACCTCATCGACGTTCACGAATCCCCCGGGCCCGTCGTATCCGCCGCGCCCGGGGCGGCCCCGGTACCGCCGCGCGTCGCGCACACAGACCCGGTCCAGCGTGCTGACCGACTCGGCCGCGATCAGGACCGGACAGATCCAGGCGGTGTCGGCGTGGTCCCCGGTCAGGAAGGCGAAGCCCTCACGGACAAGGAACTCCCGGCGGTACGCCTTCCCCGAGGCCACCGCCGGATAGCCGAGCAGTTCGGGCCGGTCGGCCGGCGCGACCGACCCCCGGTCGTCCTCGGGGTGGCCGGGGACCAGGACATCCGGATCGCCCGTCTCCTTGAGCCGGTCCGCGATCGCCCGGAGCGCGCCGGGCACGAGCGTGCTGCCGCCGTCCAGGAAGAGCGCGTAGTCGCCGGTGGCGCGGGCGAGACCGGCGTCGCGTGCGGGGCCGGCGCCGCCGTGCGCGGGCAGCCGTAGCGCGGTGACCCGACGGTCCCGGGCGGCGAACTCGTCGATGAGCGCGCCGCAGGCGTCCGGCGAACCGTCGTCCACCGCGATCAGTTCGAGATCCTCGAAGGTCTGGTTCAGTACCGACTCCAGGCAGCCGGTGAGATATGCCTGGACCTGATACGCGGGGACGATGACGCTGAACCGGGTCATGGCCCGGGAACGGCCCGCGGGGCGAACTGGTTACGCCGCGACCGGCCCACGGGGGACGCGCGGAACAGGTGTCCGGCCGGAGAGCGCGACGGGGGAGGCCGGCCGTTCCGTGGCCGTCCTCCCCCGCCAACACCGTTGGCCATGACGTTACTTGACGGCTCCCGCCATCACGCCCGTCACGAACTGCCGCTGGAACGCGAAGAACACGACCAGCGGAATGATCATCGACACGAAGGCGCCGGGCGCCAGGACGTCGATGTTGTTGCCGAACTGCCGTACCTGCTGCTGGAGCGCGACGGTGATCGGCGGGTTCTTCGAGTCCGCGAAGATCAGCGCGACCAGCATGTCGTTCCAGACCCAGAGGAACTGGAAGATACCGAGCGAGGCGATCGCGGGACCGCCCAGCGGCATCACCACCCGTACGAACAGCCGTATCTCGCCCGCCCCGTCGAGCCGGGCGGCCTCCAGCAGCTCCCTCGGGATCTCCGCGAAGAAGTTCCGCAGCAGGAAGATCGCGAACGGCAGACCGAAGGCGACATGGAAGAGCACCACGCCGAACGTCGTCTCGAAGATGCCGACCGCGCCGAACAGCTTCGACACCGGGACCAGCGCGACCTGCACCGGGACCACCAGCAGCCCGACGACCACCAGGAACCACCAGTCGCGGCCCGGGAAGTCCATCCACGCGAAGGCGTATCCGGCGAGCGAGCCGATCACCACGACCAGGACCGTCGCCGGGACGGTGATCAGGATCGTGGAGAGCAGCGAGTTGGTGATCACGTCGTTGTCGAAGAGCCGGGAGTAGTTCTCGGTGGTGAGCTGCGCGGGCGCGGTGAAGACCTGCCACCAGCCGCTCGCGCTGATGTCCGTGGCGTCGCGCAGCGAGGAGATCAGCAGACCGATCGTCGGCATCAGCCAGAACAGGCCCACCAGGATCAGGAAGACCCGCATCGCCCCGCCGCCCGCGCGGGCCGCGATCCTGCTCGCGAGGGGCTGCTTCGCCTTGACCTTGATCGCACCGTCGTTCGTGGTCATCGGCGAGTCTCCCTTCGCATGCGTCGTATGTTGAACAGCATCACCGGGATCACCAGCAGGAGCAGCAGTACGGCGATGGCGCTGCCCACGCCGAGATCCGCGTCCGTACCGAACGACGAGCGGTACAGCTGGAGCGCCAGGACGTTCGCGTCGTCCTGGGACGAGCCCGGCGCGATGATGAAGACCAGGTCGAAGATCTTCAGTACGTTGATCATCAGCGTGACCAGGACGACCGCGAGCACCGGCGCCAGCAGTGGCACCGTGATCCGGCGGAAGACCTGCCACTCGGTGGCACCGTCCACCCGCGCGGCCTCCATGAGTTCACGGGGCACGCTCGCGAGCCCGGCCGCGATCAGCACCATCGCGAACCCGGCCCACATCCAGATGTAGCTGCCGATGATGGCGGGCGTGACCAGGGAGGGCCCGAGCCAGTCCACGCCGTTGTACGGCTCCCGGAAGTTGGCCGCCGGCAGTCTGAGCTGCGCGCCGTCGGCCGCTTCTGGCAGGCTGAACGTACCGTCGGCGCCGGCGGTCGTGGAGGCGACGACCTTGCCGTCCTTGACCGCCTCCACCTTGATGCCCTTGAGGCCCAGTTCCTTGGCGTCGATGACATTGGGCTTGCCGCCGCCGCCCTTGGTGAAGTCCAGCCAGGCGGTGCCGGTGACCCGGCCGTCCGCCGTACGCGCGGCCTTGGCCGGCGCCGCGTCGGACGGCATCTTCGCGGGCGCCACCCCCACCAGCGGGAGCAGCACCTCGGTCCCGGCGCGCGCGGGCTCCTTGGTGACGAACGCGCCGCCGCCCGCCGGATTCAGCGGGTGCACCGGCAGCGGACGCGCCCTGGGGAAGCCCGCCGATTCGCTGAATGTGTCGTGCACACCCACCGCGACCGCGTTGGCGATGCCGCGCTCCGGGTCCTGTTCGTACACGAGCCGGAAGATGATGCCCGAGGCGAGCATCGAGATCGCCATCGGCATGAAGATGACGAGCTTGAACGCGGTGCTCCAGCGCACCCGTTCGGTGAGTACGGCGAAGATCAGCCCGAGCGCGGTGGCGACGGTGGGCGCCACCACCACCCAGATCGCGTTGTTCTTGACCGCGGTGAGGATGGTGTCGTCGGTGAAGAGCTCGATGTAGTTGTCGAGCCCGGCGAAGCTGTCACCGGACTTGTCGAAGAACGACCGGTAGACCGAGAACCCGATGGGGTAGACCACGAGCGCGCCGAGCAGCACCAGCGCGGGCAGCAGGAATCCCGCCGCGACGATTTTACGTGTGCCTGTCACGCTCTTGCGTTTGCCCTTGACGGGGGGCGCCGTCGCGGCGCCCCCCGTGACCGCTGACTTCACCGCGTCAGCTCGTGTACGCCTTGGCCGCGGCCGTCTCCAGCTGCTGCTGGATCGCCGCGACGTTCTTCGGGTTCTTCAGGAAGTCCTGGAGCGCCTTCCACTCGCCCGCACCCGGGGTACCGCCGAACGACTGCGGCATCTGGTCCGACATGTCGAAGCGGAAGCTGTCGCCCGCGGCGATCAGCGCCTTGGCGATGTCGCGCTGGACGTCGTTCGGATACGCGGCGGGGTCCAGGGACTTGTTCGGCGAGACGAAACCGCCCGCCTCCGCCCAGATCTTCGCGGCGTCCGTGGACGCCAGGAAGGTCAGCAGCGCCTGCGCGCCCTTGGTGTCCTTGAGCGCCACGGCCGCGTCACCGCCGGTCACCACCGGGGCGTCGGGGCCCACCGCGGGGAACGGGAAGACCTTCGCGTCCGTACCGATCTTCGCCTCGGTCTGGCCGATGTTGACGCCGACGAAGTCACCCTCGAAGACCATCGCGCCCTTGGGCTGGTCGCCCCCGGTGAAGGTCTGGGTGACGGACGCGGGGAACTCCGTCTGGAGCGCGCCGTCCGTACCGCCCGCGATCAGGTTCGGCTTGCCGAAGAGCTGGCCGAGCGTGGTGAGCGCGTCCTTCACGGAGCCGTCGGTCCACTTGATCTCGTGCTTGGCGAGCTGGTCGTACTTCTCCGGGCCCGCCTGGGAGAGATAGATGTTCTCGAACCAGTCGGTGAGCGTCCAGCCGTCCGCGCCCGCGACCGAGACCGGGGTGACACCCGAGGCCGAGATCGTCTCGGCCGTCTTCAGCAGGTCCTGCCAGGTCTTGGGGGCCACGGCGCCCGCGTTCTCGAACGCGGCGTTGTTGTACCAGACCAGCGACTTGTTGGCGGCCTTGAAGTACACGCCGTACTGCGTGCCGTCCACCGCGCCGAGGTCCTGCCAGCCCTTGCCGTAGTTCTTCGCGAGCTGGGCCTTGGCCTCCGCGCCGGCGGGCTTGGCCCACTTCTTCTCCACGGCCTGCTGAATGGCGCCGACCTGCGGCAGCATCGCGACATCCGGCGGGCTGCCACCGGCTATCTTCGTCCCGAGGAAGTTGACGATCGGGTCCTGGGCGGGAACGAAGGTGACCGTCGCGCCCGTGCGCTTCTCGAACTCGCTGAGGACCTTGGTGAAGTTCTCCTGTTCGGGGCCGGTCCACACGGCCGCGACCTGGATCTTCTCGCCGTCCAGCTTGGGCAGTTGGACCGTGGCCGCGGGCGCCTTGCTCGCGCTGTCGCCCGTGTCCTTGTCGTCGCTCGAATCGCCACTGCAGCCGCTGAGGGCCACGGCGCCGACGGCGACGATCGCCACGGCCGCCCGGCGCGTGCCGAGCCCGTTCCTGCCGGTCCCAAGAGCCTTACGTGCTCTACGAGTTGTGCGCATCACTGCCCCGTCTCTTCTCCCGTGTGCGTACGGATCTACGCATGCGGGACCGGCGACGCGGCCGTGACGTGGCAACGCTGCACTCGTCCCGTGCGGACAGTCCTACGCCGCGTGACCGGGTGCCGCAATAGCGATCCTGGTGTAGGGCCGGTGATCGTGATGGGCTCGTGACGTGCCACGACGGACGTATGCCCTGTCCGGGGACCTTCAGGGGTGAGCCGGGGTCAGTGGTGCGACAGGTACGGCATTGACGGATCGGGCGGCCCGTTCGAGAGCGCTCGCGAGCAACGCCAGATCCGTCGGGCCGTTGCCCAGCTCCCGGACCGGCCGGCGGGCCGGCGGATCGCCCATCCGCTCCCACTCCAGGGGCACGACCGTGGGCCGTAGCGTCGCCGTGCGCGGGATACGGCCGGTGACCCGGCCGCCCTGGAACGGCGTGACCCGGCCGTCCGGGTGCCCGAGCCGGCCACGGCCGGGCGCCGGGTCGTCCGGGGAGGGCGCGACGGGCGGCGCGTCCAGCACGACCCGCAGCCGCGCGCCCTGGGCCAGCTCCGTGTCGACCGTACGGTCGGGGCGGGCCGAGGCGGCCACCAGATGGACGCCGAGCCGCTCGCCCTCCCTGGCCACGGCCTCCAGGGCCCGTACGACCGAACCGGCCGCGGGCCGTCCGGGGCTGCCGAGCGCGGGCGCGACCAGGGCGTCGAAGTCGTCGACCAGCACGACGAGCCGGGGGAGGGGCGCGGGGTCCTGGGACCGCTGCCGCGTCTGCGGCTGTTCCGTACGGGCCGAGGTGGTCCTGAGCCGGAGCGTGCCGCTCGCGTGCGTGTCCGGAACGCCGCGGTGCGGGTCGGTCCGGTACGGGTCGGGGCGGTGCGGGTCCGTACCGTGCTGATCGGTCGCGCGCGGGTCGGTTGAGCGCGGGTCGGTTCCGCGCTGGTCGGTTCCGCGCGGGTCCGTTCCGCGCTGGTCCGTTCCGCGTGGGTCGGGGCGGGACTCGCCGCGTCTGCCCGCCCGTTGCTCGGCGGCGCTCGGCGAGCGCTGGCCGACTATCCGCTCGGCCACCTCGTGCCTGCTGTGCCACTCCGTGAAGTCCAGCCGCCCAAGCAGCTCGGCCCGCCGCTTCAGCTCGGCCCCCAGCGCCTGGGCGAACTGCCGCATCCTGACCGGGTCGGAGGCGATCAAATGCTCGGTCACATGCGGCAGTTCCGTACAGACGGACAGCCCCTCGCCGCGCTCGCCCCCGGCGCCGTCGACCAGCAGCAGCCCCAGGCGGTCGGGGCGGCCCGCGGCGGCCAGCGAGGCGGCGACGGAGCGCAGCAGCTCCGTACGGCCGCTCCCCGCCGGCCCCTCGATCAGCAGATGCGGGCCCTCTTCGGTCAGATCGACGCTCACCGGGCCGCGCGGCCCGGCGCCGAGGACCGCCGCGCAGTCGCCGGTGCGGTCGGCGGCGGACGCCCAACGGGCCATCAGGGACGCCGGGGTGGCCCGCGCGAGCCCCAGCTCGTCGAGCAGTCTGGCGGAGCGCGGGAGCGCCGCCGCGGGCCGTCCGCGGCTGCCTCCCGACGACGCGCGCAGCGGCGCGAGCGCCCGTCCGAAACGGTCCGCCCAGGCCGCGGAGACCGCGTCCACGACGGCGACCGTGCCATGCCCGGCGGGCTGTCCCACCGCCGTACGCAGCAGCCGCAGCGCGGTCGCCACATCACCGCTCAGCAGCGCGACGGCCCCGCACTCGCGGAAGGGGAGCGAGGCCGCGCACGCCATCTCATAGGTCGCGGCGATCGGGGAGAGGGGCGAGGCGGCGTCCGTCTCGGCGAGACAGATGACATGGACACCCGCGGCGGCGCCCGCGCCGGCCAGCTGCGCCGTCGACTCGCGCAGCGCGGCGGTCCCGGGATCGCCGTCCACGATCACGACCGTGTACGGGCCGTCGTGGCGGGCGGCGGCCTCCGTGATGGTCCACGGGTCGGCCGAGGCCCAGCCGGGCCCCATGGGGCCGTCGTCAAGCCGACGGGTCAGCTCGGCGGTCCTGGCCGTCGCCTGCTCGCGGTCGTAGGCGAGCAGCAGCCGGCAGTCCTGGCCGTGGGCGGGCCGTACATGCGGCAGCCAGCCGAGCCAGCCCCAGTCCCGCCGGCGCTCCTCCAGGCTTCTCGTACGGTCCGTGCTGATCAGCACGATCTCCAGATCGGCGGGTGAGTGCAGCGCGGCGAGCTGGGCCACGACGGCCCTGGCCAGCCCCGCCAGCCGCTCCCTGGGACCCGCCAGACCCAGCGATCCGGCCTCGCGCAGGCCGACGGTGACCGGCACGGAGGGCAGCGGTCCGCCGCCGTCCGAGGAGGCCCGGTCGGCCGTGCCGAGCCGGACGGCGAGCGCCTCGGGATGACGGCTGTCCCGCTCCCACAGCCGGGGGCCGGGACCGAGCGCCGTCAGCAGGACCGCGGCCGGATCGGGCCAGGTCTCCGCGCGGGGGGCGCGCGCCGTCGTCCCGGCGGCGGGCCGCGGGCCGGCTCCGGACTCCGGCGGCTCCTCGCCCCGGCTTCCGGTGAGCCGCCGGGCCCAGGCGCCTATGCCGCCGCGCCGCCTGGCCGCGGCGTCGGGCGCTTCCGTGGCCTCCGTCCCGCGCGTGGGCGTGGCCTGCCGCCGCGAACCGGAGGTCCTGCTGTGCGACTGCGGGCCGTCGTCGGCCCCGCGCGCGTCCTGGTCCGTCCCGTACGCCGGGTCCGGCGCCGCCGCCCTGCTGTGTGTCCCGTCCGGGGAGCCCCCCGTCGGGCGGCTGCCGTAGTGCGTCTCGACGCTGCGGGCGTCCGGCATGCGCGGGGCGCCCGGCGGATTGCCGTACTGCGGCCCCAGGACCCGGCTCGACGCGCCGGAGGGTACGGAGCCGCCGTACGCGCGGGGCGGGTAGCCCTCGCCACGGCTCCGGGTCTCCTCGCCCGGTCCGTCCCCCGGGGCACGGGCGCCCGGTACGGCGGGGTCGTGGGCCGGGGCCGGTTCGTGCCGCGCGCCGCCGTACCGCGGTCCCGGCGAGGCGCCCGAGGGGCCGTACGCGGCACCGTCCGGGCCGCTCTCCACGTCGTACGGGAGCGAGCCCTGACCGTCCGTGCCCGGCCTGGCGATCCGCAGATGGCCCTCGCCGTCCGGCGCCGTCGGCAGTACGGGCACCCGGTCTCCGACCGTGAGCCGGAGCGCCGACTCACCGAGCCGCAGGAGCGCGCCGGGCGGCAGCGGGACCGGGCGGTCGCCCACCGCGACGCCCTCCAGCGTCGTCCCGTTCGTGGAACAGAGGTCCGCGACCGAGATCCGGCCGTCCTCGCCGACCGTCACCGCGCAGTGCAGCCGGGAGACGTCCGGGTCGTCGAGCGGCACATCGGCCTCGGCGGACCGGCCGATCCTGATCTGTCCGCCGTGCAGCAGATGCACCCCGCCCGCGTCGGGGCCCGCGACGACATGGAGCTGGGCCGGGACGTCGTCGGCGGGCGCGTCGTCCTCGCCGGGGACCTGGAGGGAGAGCACCGCGCCGTCGATCAGCGGCGGCTCGCCGAGGGTGCGGCGCTGGGCGTCGAGCCGTTCACTGCCCGCGTACAGGACGACGGAGCCGGAGGCGTCGGGGCCCGAGACGGCCGTGGCGAGCCCGGAGGCGACGGCGGCCAGCGCCGTCCCCGCCGGGGCGGTGACGAGCACGTCGCACGCGCGCCCGGCGGCATGGCCGCTGCGCGGCGCGAGGACGGTCAGCCGGATCTGCATCGCCGTCAGCGGTCCCTTCTGCGCGGGGTGCCCGACAGGGGAATACCCGCTGATCTCCCCCCACCGCGCACGGACGCGTCGTCCGGTACAGGTCGGCACGGGCGGTGTGAATCCCCACTCCACACGTCCCGCGCTGGGGGCATCCTCGCACCTGCCACTGACAACACGCCCGGGGACCGGCGACAAGTGATCTTGAATAGTCGGCTGTTGGCGCAAAAGTGCCTGCTTGCGAACCGCTTCGAGACGGCTTGGGACCGGGTGTGACGTCGTCCGTCCCGCTCTCCGGCAACCATCCGTACGATGCGAGCGTCTTTCTTTCGAACCCGACCGGGATCGGGCCGGACCCGGGCCGGGTCCGCTCGGGTTCGAAGCCGTATCCGACCGGGATCGGGCGGGACGGGAGCGGGACCGGAAGCGGACAGGCGGGTGACTTGCCCGGCCCGTCTAGAGTGGGTCGGAGACCCGGCGGGGGCCGGGGCATGAGTTGACCACGACCAGCAGGGAGCGCATGACGTGCGGCCGGTAGGCAGCAAGTACCTGCTTGAGGAGCCGCTGGGACGCGGCGCCACGGGCACCGTCTGGCGAGCCCGTCAGCGAGAGACCGCGGGCGCCGAGGCGGCCGTGGCCGGCCAGCCCGGCGAGACCGTCGCGATCAAGGTCCTCAAGGAGGAGCTGGCGAACGACGCGGATATCGTGATGCGCTTCCTGCGCGAGCGCTCCGTACTGCTCCGCCTCACCCACCCCAATATCGTGCGCACCCGCGACCTGGTGGTCGAGGGCGATCTCCTGGCGCTCGTCATGGATCTGGTCGAAGGCCCCGACCTGCACCGCTATCTGCGCGAGAACGGGCCGTTCAGTCCCGTCGCGGCGGCCCTGCTGACCGCCCAGATCGCGGACGCGCTCGCCGCCAGCCACGCCGACGGCGTCGTGCACCGCGACCTCAAGCCCGCCAACGTGCTGCTCAGGAACGACGGCGAGCGGCTGCACCCGATGCTCACCGACTTCGGTATCGCGCGCCTCGCGGACTCCCCGGGGCTGACCCGCACGCACGAGTTCGTCGGCACCCCCGCCTATGTCGCGCCGGAGTCCGCCGAGGGCCGCCCGCAGACCTCCGCCGTCGACATCTACGGCGCGGGCATCCTGCTGTACGAGCTGGTCACCGGGCGCCCGCCGTTCGCCGGCGCGACCGCGCTCGAAGTGCTCCACCGCCATCTCAGCGAGGAGCCCCGCCGGCCCACCACCGTGCCCGAGCCGCTGTGGACGGTCATAGAGCGCTGCCTGCGCAAGGATCCCGACCAGCGGCCGAGCGCCGAGAACCTGGCCCGCGGACTGCGGACCGTCGCCGCCGGGGTCGGCGTGCACTCCACGCCCGCGCAGGTCGACGCCGCGCTGGGCGTCGGCGCGCTCCTCGCGCCGGACCCGGCGCCCGCGCCGGTGCCCGAGCTGCCGGGCGCGGCCGACCCGACGCAGGTCCTGCCGAGCAACGCGGGCTCCTACGACCCGGCCGCGGCGACCAGCGTCCTGCCGTCGACCGGCCCCGGCGCCCCCGACCCGACCTCGGTCATGCCGCCCGTACCGGCGGATCCCGAGGGCCCGCACCCCTGGCAGGGCCAGATGCGGGCCGCCCGCGACCGCAACGAGCAGACGCAGGTCCAGTACCTCGACCCGAGCCAGGACCCGCTGCGCCGCCGCCCGCAGCGCCAGCCCCAGCAGCCGCCCGTGCACCAGCGGCCCCCGCAGCCGCCCCAGCACCAGCCGCAGCAGCGGTACGCGCCGCCCCCGCAGCAGCAACAGCCGTACGCCCCGGCCCCGCAGCAGCGGTACGCGCCTCCGCAGCCGCCGCCCCAGCAGCCGCAGGCACCGGCCCCCCGCCAGCAGCGCGAGCCTCGGCAGCGCGGCGCCAATCCGATGCGGATCCCGGGCCTGGGCTGCCTCAAGGGCTGTCTGTTCACGCTGGTCCTGCTCTTCGTCGCGGGCTGGCTCGTCTGGGAGCTGACGCCGCTTCAGGACTGGGTGGCCCAGGGCAAGGGCTACTGGACCGCGATCGGTGACGCGATCTCGACGGTGACGGACTGGATCTCGACTCTGAGCGACACGATCTCGGGACAGTGACACGGTTCCGGGAGGGGTGACGCGGGCGCCGGAACGCTGACGGTCCCGGCGCGGCGGGGACCGCTCTCGTACGGCGTGGACGGCCTTTGCGCGGGGACGAATCTCCCGGATCGTGCCTTTTCCCCCCGCCGAAGTGGGTGACCGTCCCGACCAGGGCACGGAACACCCCGATACCCGCGTACTTTGAGGGGCAACGCCAGCCGCTGAGGGAGCAGTCTTGGCACGGAATATCGGCAGCCGGTACACCGCCCACCAGATCCTGGGACGGGGCAGCGCCGGCACGGTGTGGCTCGGGGAAGGGCCCGAGGGCCCCGTCGCCATCAAGCTGTTGCGCGAGGACCTCGCGTCCGACCAGGAGCTGGTCGGACGCTTCGTCCAGGAGCGCACCGCCCTGCTCGGACTCGATCACCCCCGGGTGGTCGCCGTCCGTGACCTCGTCGTGGACGGCAACGACCTCGCGCTCGTCATGGAGCTGGTCCGCGGTACGGATCTCCGCACCCGCCTCGACCGCGAGCGCCGGCTCGCCCCCGAGGCCGCGGTCGCGATCATCGCCGATGTCGCCGACGGGCTCGCCGCCGCGCACGCCGCCGGGGTCGTCCACCGCGACGTCAAGCCCGAGAACATCCTGCTCGACATGGAGGGCCCGCTCGGCCCCGGCGGCGCGCACCCCGCGCTGCTCACCGACTTCGGTGTGGCCAAGCTCATCGACACCCCGCGGCGCACCAAGGCGTCCAAGATCATCGGGACCCCCGACTATCTCGCCCCCGAGATCGTGGAGGGCCTGCCACCGCGCGCGGCCGTCGACATCTACGCGCTGGCCACCGTCCTGTACGAGCTGCTCGCCGGCTTCACCCCGTTCGGCGGCGGCCACCCCGGGGCGGTCCTGCGCCGGCATGTCACCGAGACCGTCGTACCGCTGCCCGGTATCCCCGAGGAACTGTGGCAGCTGCTCGTCCAGTGCCTGGCGAAGGCCCCGGCCTCCCGGCTGCGCGCCTCGGAGCTGGCGGCGCGGCTGCGGGAGCAGCTGCCGACGCTCGCGGGCATCCCGCCGCTGGACGTGGACGAGCCGGAGACGGAGCCCGCCGAGCGGCCCTACGAGGAGCCGGGACCGTCGGCGCCGGAGGAGCCGCGGCGGCGGGGCGCGGTTCCGCTTGTCCCCGGCGCGGTGCCCGACTCCAACCGGGACACGCATACGAGCATGCGGGTGCCGGGACCGGACGAGCTGGCGGGCGGCGCGCGGGGTACGGCGCGGGCGCCGCGGTCCCCCGGGCAGCGGCGGCCGGGGTCGGCGCGGCACAAGGCGGAGGCGGTGCGGAAGCGCCGGATCAGGCTGGGGGCGCTGGGGGTGCTGCTGGTGGCCGCGGTGGGTGTGGGCGGCTGGCTCGCGATGAGCGAGGACGACGCGTCGGCGCCGGGGGAGTCCGGACAGACATCGTCGCCGTCCCCCTGACACCGCCCCGCGGGATGCCGGCCGGGCCGGGGTGCCGATTCGTTCCGGGTGCCGTCTCTCCGGCGGCGAGTGAGCCGAAGGGCGCGCCGCTGTCGAAAGGGAGAGCGCGCGCGGGCCCCGAGGAACGAGGGGGCGAGCACGGTCGACCGTCGACAGTGGCATAAAGCGCCTCGGAGGCGAACCGAGCCCCCAAAAGATAGGGGTTAGGCTGGTGCCGTGGCAGTCGTCGATGTATCCGAAGAGCTGAAGTCCCTCTCCTCGACCATGGGGTCGATCGAGGCCGTCCTGGACCTCGACAAACTGAGGGCAGACATCGCCGTGCTTGAGGAGCAGGCCGCGGCCCCGTCCCTCTGGGACGATCCCGAGGCGGCGCAGAAGATCACCAGCAAGCTTTCGCACCTGCAGGCCGAGGTCCGCAAGACCGAGGCGCTGCGCGGGCGCATCGACGACCTGGAAGTGCTCTTCGAGCTGGCCGAGGCCGAGGACGACGCGGACACCCGCGCCGAGGCCGAGTCCGAGCTGTTGTCGGTCAAGAAGGCGCTGGACGAGATGGAGGTCCGTACCCTCCTCTCCGGCGAGTACGACGAGCGCGAGGCGCTCGTCAATATCCGTGCCGAGGCCGGTGGCGTGGACGCCGCCGACTTCGCCGAGCAGCTCCAGCGGATGTATCTGCGCTGGGCCGAGCGGCATGGCTATCCGACCGAGGTCTACGAGACGTCGTACGCGGAGGAGGCCGGCATCAAGTCGACCATCTTCGTCGTCAAGGCGCCCTACGCGTACGGCACGCTCTCCGTGGAGCAGGGCACCCACCGCCTTGTCCGGATCTCGCCCTTCGACAATCAGGGCCGCCGTCAGACCTCGTTCGCGGGTGTCGAGGTGCTTCCGGTCGTCGAGTCCAGCGACCATGTGGAGATCGACGAGTCCGAGCTGCGCGTGGATGTCTACCGTGCTTCCGGCCCCGGCGGACAGGGCGTCAACACCACCGACTCCGCGGTCCGTATCACGCATATCCCGACCGGCATCGTGGTCTCCTGCCAGAACGAGCGCTCCCAGATCCAGAACAAGGCGAGCGCCATGAACGTCCTCCAGGCGAAGCTGCTCGAACGCCGCCGTCAGGAGGAGCAGGCCAGGATGGACGCGCTCAAGGGCGATGGCGGCAACTCCTGGGGCAATCAGATGCGTTCCTACGTTCTGCACCCTTACCAGATGGTCAAGGACCTGCGGACGGAGTTCGAGGTCGGTAATCCGCAGGGTGTGCTCGACGGCGAGATCGACGGATTCCTGGAAGCCGGAATTCGCTGGCGCAAGCAACAGGACAAGTAAATTCGCGCTTTGTCGACAAGGGAACTGCCGTTCGTAGGGCGGCAGTTCCCTTTTACGTCACAGTTGCATCCCCGCACGCCGGACAACTGACGCGATATCGGTCATCGCACGCGCAACGACCTTGACGCGTATATGAAAACCGGCGACGCTGGCGCGTGGCATGCGTAATTCTGGGGCGCGTGAGACCGGGGGCGGAGTACGCGAACCCCCAGCGGCCGCTGCCCCGGACGCTGCACCACTGACGAATGAGCTACTGGGGGTAGCAGGCAGATGACCAAGAAGACGCGGATCCGCGTGGCACGTGTGGCGGCCGGCGCGGTGATCGCCGCGGGTGCCTCACTGACCATCGCGGGCGCCGCTCAGGCCGTCGGTATTGGCGTGTCCACTCCGATCGCCGATGTCGGCCTGGGTATTGGCAACGACACCACGAGTGGCACCACGGACGGTGGCACCACCGACGGCGGCGCGACGGTCGGCACGACCGTGGGCGGGACGACCGATGGTGGCACCACGGACGGTGGGACGACCGACGGTGGGACCACCGATGGTGGGACGACCGACGGTGGTACGACGGACGGCGGCACCACCGACGGTGGCACCACGGACGGTGGGACGACCGACGGTGGTACGACGGACGGCGGCACCACCGACGGTGGGACCACGGACGGCGGCACCACCGACGGTGGCACCACCGATGGTGGGACGACCGACGGTGGTACGACGGACGGCGGCACCACGGACGGCGGGACCACCGATGGTGGGACCACGGACGGTGGCACGACCGACGGTGGCACCACCGATGGCGGGACCACGGACGGCGGGACCACCGACGGTGGCGCCACGGACGGTGGCTCCACCACCGGCGGCGGCACGGACGGCGGCTCCACCGGTGGCGCGACCACGGGTGGCGACAACACCGACACCGACAGTGTCGGCTCGCAGCCGGTCGAGCAGGGTGCGGCCAAGGAGGAGCTGGCCGAGACCGGCGCCGCCGAGACCACGTTCCTGCTGATCGGCGCCGCGACCATGATCGCCGGCGGTATCGGCTTCCGGATGCTGCCGCGTCTGGTCGGCGGTGGCCGTACGGCCGTCTGAACACGGCACTACAGCGGATAAATGAGGGGCTCGGGCGCCTGTCAGGCGCCCGAGCCCCTCATTCGTGAGCCCGAGGGGGTCCGGGGGGTCACGCGGGCTGATATGCCGCCATCAGCGCCACCGCGGCCACGAGCACCACCAGCAGTGTGAGCAGCGCCACCGGGCTGAGACCGCCCAGGGGGCCCCGCTGCTGGAGCCGCTCCCTGTTGGCGCGGCACACGCGGCAGCGGCCCTCGCTGACGGGTCCCGCGCAGTTGGCGCACACCAGTCTGTCGTAGGTCATGCGCATTCCTCCTCACCGCGCGGCGGAGCCGCAGCCAGTGTCTCTCCGCCCAACGCTCCGGGAAACACGACCGTTCCCCCCTCCACTCTGCCAGTTCCCGGCCGTTTCGGCGCGGTCGGCCGGATTCCGGGTGGACCTCACCGCTGGCGGTCCGGCCCCATCCGTGATAAATCGCCCCAAGCCCGCCCTCGGGCAGTGTTCCAACAACGGACGCGGACTGCGCGCGGCGGCACGGTTCGCGTAAGGTCTCGCTCACCTACTCCCGGCCGACCGTGGTGCACCCGTGATCCGATTCGACAACGTCTCCAAGACCTATCCGAAACAGAACAGCCCCGCTCTGCGTGATGTCTCCCTTGAGATCGAGAAGGGGGAGTTCGTCTTCCTCGTCGGCTCGTCCGGTTCCGGAAAGTCGACCTTCCTGAGACTGCTCCTGCGTGAGGAGCGCGCCAGCCACGGCATGGTGCACGTCCTCGGCAAGGACCTCGCGCGCCTGTCCAACTGGAAGGTGCCGCAGATGCGCCGCCAGCTGGGCACCGTCTTCCAGGACTTCCGGCTGCTGCCGAACAAGACCGTGGCGCAGAACGTCGCGTTCGCGCAGGAGGTCATCGGCAAGTCCCGCGGCGAGACCCGCAAGTCCGTACCGCAGGTCCTCGATCTCGTCGGCCTCGGCGGCAAGGAGGACCGGATGCCCGGTGAGCTCTCCGGTGGTGAGCAGCAGCGCGTCGCGATCGCGCGGGCCTTCGTCAACCGTCCCATGCTGCTCATCGCGGACGAACCGACCGGCAACCTCGACCCGCAGACCTCCGTCGGCATCATGAAGCTGCTGGACCGCATCAACCGCACCGGTACCACCGTCGTGATGGCGACCCACGACCAGAACATCGTCGACCAGATGCGCAAGCGCGTGATCGAGCTGGAGAAGGGCCGTCTCGTGCGTGACCAGGCACGCGGCGTCTACGGCTACCAGCACTGAGCACCGAGCACGAGCATTGAGTACCGAAAGCTGAAAGGACGCCATGCGCGCCCAGTTCGTCCTGTCGGAGATCGGCGTCGGTCTTCGCCGGAATCTCACGATGACCTTCGCGGTCATCGTCTCCGTAGCCCTCTCGCTCGCCCTGTTCGGCGGCGCGCTGCTCATGCGCGAGCAGGTCAGCGTGATGAAGGACTACTGGTACGACAAGGTCAATGTCTCCATCTTCCTCTGCAACAAGAACGACGCGGCGACCGCGCCCCAGTGCGCGAAGGGCTCGGTCACCAGCCAGCAGAGGCAGCAGATCGAGGCCGATCTGAAGAAGATGGACCTCGTCGAGACGGTCCACCACGAGACGGCCGACGAGGCGTACAAGCACTACAAGGAGCGGTACGGCGACACCCCGCTCGCCGCGACGATCACTCCGGACCAGATGCCGGAGTCCTTCCGCGTGAAGCTGGAGGACCCCGAGAAGTACAAGGTGGTCGCGACGGCCTTCGCGGGCCGGGACGGCGTCGAGTCCGTCCAGGACCAGCGGAACATCCTTCAGAACCTCTTCGACCTGATGAACGGCATGAATATCGCGGCGCTCTGTGTGATGGCGCTGATGCTGGTCATCGCGTTGATGCTGATCGTGAACACCGTTCGCGTATCAGCGTTCAGCCGGCGCCGCGAGACCGGGATCATGCGACTCGTCGGCGCCTCCAGTTTCTATATCCAGATGCCGTTCATCATGGAGGCCGCGTTCGCCGGACTGATCGGCGGTGTGGTCGCCTGCGCCATGCTGCTGGCGGGCCGCTACTTCCTGATCGACAACGGTCTCGCGCTCGCCGACAAGATGGAGCTCGTCAACTTCATCGGCTGGGACGCGGTGCTCGCCAAGCTTCCGCTGGTGCTCGCGATCGGTCTGCTGATGCCCGCCGTGGCCGCCTTCGTCGCGCTGCGCAAGTACCTCCGGGTGTGACAAGCACCCCTGACGCGGAGTCGACAAGCACCGTTCTGCCGTTCGGTGTTGTCCTAGACTCAACCTCATGTCGGGTTCCGAGTTGCACCAGTTGCACCGAACGTCCCGCGGTGTCCGCCGCGGGACGGCCCTGACATTGCTCTTTGTGAGCGTGCTCGCCACCGGCGCGGCGACGGGCGCCCTGCCGTACGGCGAGGAGGACCCGCCCCGCGTGCACACCCGACCCGTGGCGTCGACGGCCGACCGCGACGAGGTCGCCAGGGCCGCCGCCGAGGCCATGGCCAACGGGAAGTCCGGCACGGAAGCGGCCGAGGAGGTCGTCAGCCGCAGTGGCGACCGCTGGGGCTCGGTGTACGACAAGAGCGAGTACGAGGAGTTCCAGCGGGCCCTGGACGGTTCGTACACCGGCGTCGGGCTCTGGGCGAGACGTACCGCCGGCGGTCTGGTCGAGGTCACCCGGGTCCACCCCGGCGGCCCCGCGCAGCGGGCCGGTATCGGGCCCGGCGACATCATCAGGGACATCGACGGCCGCGATATCGGACAGCGGCCCGTCACGGACGTCATGGCGCTGCTGCGCGGCGGGAGGAAGAGCGACGGCGCGTCCGTCGTCGGTACCACGGTCGTGCTCGGTCTTGAGCGGGACGGCCGCCGCTGGACGGAGAGCCTGCGCCGCGCCCGGCTCACCACCGAATCCGTCACGGTCGACACGATCGAGGACGGTGTGCTGCGGATCAAGGTCGACGCGTTCACCAAGGGGACGGGCGGGCGGGTACGGGACGCGGTCCGGGCCGCGCCGAAGGGCGCCGGTGTCCTCCTCGATCTGCGGGGCAACGCGGGCGGTCTGGTCGCCGAGGCCGTCACCGCCGCCTCCGCCTTCCTCGACGGCGGTCTGGTCGCGACGTACGACATACGGGGCGAGCAGCGCGCGCTGTACGCGGATCCCGGCGGCGACACCGGCCGCCCCGTGGTGGTGCTGGTGGACGGCGGCACGATGAGCGCCGCCGAGCTGCTCACCGGCGCCCTCCAGGACCGCGGCCGGTCGGTCACCGTCGGCTCGCGCACCTTCGGCAAGGGCTCGGTCCAGATGCCGAGCGCGCTTCCCGACGGCTCCGTCGCCGAGCTGACCGTCGGTACGTACCGCACACCGGCCGGCCATGGGGTGGACGGCCGGGGCGTCACCCCGGACCTCCAGGTGAGCGAGGACGCCCAGGAGCGGGCGAGGTCGGTACTGAGCGGCCTCGGGAGCGCGGAGTAAAGAAGTTGCGCCGGGGTGAGAAAATGGCGGGACTATGGCTAAGGAAACTGGGCGCAAACTGATCGCGCAGAACAAGAAGGCGCGGCACGACTACCTCATTATCGACACATATGAGTGCGGTCTCGTGCTGACGGGTACCGAGGTGAAGTCCCTGCGCCAGGGACGGGCCTCCCTGGTGGACGGATTTGTCCAGATCGACGGACACGAGGCATGGCTGCACAACGTCCATGTGCCCGAGTACACCCAGGGGACCTGGACCAACCACGCGGCCCGGCGCAAGCGGAAGCTGCTGATGCACCGGGTCGAGATCGACAAGCTGGAGTCGAAGTCGCAGGAGACGGGTCACACGATCGTGCCCCTCGCGCTGTACTTCAAGGACGGCCGGGCGAAGGTCGAGATCGCGCTGGCGAAGGGCAAGAAGGAGTACGACAAGCGGCAGACGCTCCGCGAGAAGCAGGACCGGCGCGAGACCGACCGGGCGATCTCGGCGGCGAAGCGGCGTCAGCGGGCCTGACCCGGTCCAACGGGTCCACGGGGTCCAGCGGGTCCCGCCGGTGGTCCTGATCGGGGCCGCTCCGGCCGGCCGGGCGGAATGGGCTGGCACCGTTGCGCGTTGGTCACGTAAGATGGGTCCCGCACCTCACAGCGGGTGCGCGCTCGAAAATGAGCACTTGAAAAAACAACATGGGGATGATCGGTTTCGACAGCGGATGTCGAAGCAGGTGAAGCGAGCCGAGGAAGCGGCAATGATCTCGTTAACCATATGTCGCAAACAATAATCGCCACTTCTAAGCGCGATTCCTCCGCCTTCGCCCTCGCTGCCTAATTAGCAGCTAGCGAAGACTCTGCGGAGTGTCAGCCCGGGGCTGTTCCCGACCCGGATCCTGGCATCAACTAGGGAACTAAACCTCTGAGCCCGGTCACGGGGAGCAGAGGGAAACCAAACAGTGACTGAGCCCGTCGGAGACTTGTCCGTGTGATCTCCGGGGCCGAGAAAAGCGAAACGGACTGCGCTCGGAGAAGCCCTGGTTCCGCACCGTTGGACGCGGGTTCGATTCCCGCCATCTCCACAATTCCCATGTGCACAATCGAATATCGTCTCCATGAATACCGCGGGCGAAGGCCCCGCTGCCCCTCAGGCAGCGGGGCCTTCGTCATGTCCGAAGCGGCGCGCCCCGGCCGACGCGATGAGGAGGGCGAGGAGCGCGGCGCCGAGCGGGAGGGCGTAGCCGCGGGCCGGGTCGGTGTGCTCCACGGTCCAGCCGCCGGCCGCCGCACCGGCGGCTATGCCGGCCAGCAGCGCGGTGACGGCCAGCGTCATCCCCTCGTTGAGCCGGCCCGCCGGGGTGAGGCGCTGGACGAGCGTCATGCCCGTCACCATCGTCGGGGCGGTCGCCGCGCCCGCGATCAGCAGCCCGCAGGCGAGCAGCGGCAGCGACCCCGACGCCCCCGCGGTGGCCGCGAGCAGGGGCAGGGCCAGCAGCGTCGACATCGCGGCGACGCACAGCACCAGCCGCCGCCCGAGCCGCCGGGCCGGGCGCAGCGTGCCGAGCAGCAGACCCGCGGCGCACGACCCGGCGGCCTGGAGCGCGAGCACCGCGCCCGCCCACGTCTGGTGGCCGCGGTCGTCCGCGAAGGCCAGTGTGACGACCTCCGTCGCGCCGAACACGGCGCCCGTGGCGAGGAAGACGGCGAGCAGGGCGGCCAGCGCGGGCGAGTGGAGCGGGGCGCGCGCCGCGTCCGTACGGCCGGTGGCGGGCGGCTCGGTGGAGCGCTGCGCCGCGAAGATCAGTACGCCGGTCAGCAGCAGAATCGCTCCGGTCAGCGTGCCCGCCTCCGGGAAGAGCGCGGTGCACAGGAAGGCGGCGAGCACCGGGCCCAGCATGAAGCAGAGTTCGTCGGCCGCCTGCTCGAAGGAGTTGGCGGTATGCAGGGCCGCGGCGTTCTCCGGGGTCGCCTCGCGGTGCAGATGGGCCCAGCGGGCGCGGGACATCCCGCCGGTGTTGGGGGTGGTGGCGGTCGCGGCGTAGGCGGCGAAGAGCGTCCAGTCCGGCGCGTCGTACCGTACGCACAGGAGCAGCGCGAGCGAGCCGAGCGTGGCGATCACGGTGGCGGGGACGGCGATTCGGGCCTGTCCGTAGCGGTCGACGAGCCGGGCGGTACGGGGCGCCACCAGGGCGGTGGCCGCGAGGCCGGTGGCGGTGACGGCGCCGGCCAGCGCGTACGAGCCACGCGTTCCGGCGATCATGATCACGGCGCTGACGCTGAACATGCCCATCGGGAGCCGGGCGAGCAGATTCCCGGCGGTGAAGGCGCGGGTTCCGGGGATCGCGAAGAGCCGGGCGTACGGGTTGCGGCGGCGGCCCGCCGTCCTGGGCGGGCGCGGTGGTTTCGACGGCTCGGGTCGTTCCGGCTGCTCCGGTGTGCTCGACGGCTCGGGGGCGAAGCGGGCGTCGTACCGCCGTGCCAGGACCAGGCTGTCGCCCGTGACGGCGAGCAGGGGAGTGTCGGGTGCGGGGGAATGAGGCATGCCCTCACCCTCGGGGCACCGGCCGGTCCCGGTCCAACACCTGCTCAGTGGCCATTCACGCAGGTGTGTTGTTGAATGCGGCATGCCCCGAGACATCGACCCCCGGCTGCTCCGCGGCTTCGTCGTCGCCGCCGAGGAACTGCACTTCACCCGGGCCGCCGCCCGGCTGTATGTCGCCCAGCAGGCGCTCAGCCGCGATATCCGGCGGCTGGAGCGCGAGTTGGGGGCCGAGCTGTTCTTGAGGACCACCCGCCAGGTGACGCTGACGGCCGAGGGCGAGCGGCTGCTGCCGTACGCCCGGGGCGTGCTGGCGGCCCAGGACGCGCTGCTGACCGCCCGCGCCGCCGGGGAACGGCCGCTGCTCGTGGATCTCAACAGCGAGGGCATGGTCTCGGGGCGCGTACTGGCGAGGGCGCGTGAACTCGCGCCGCGCCATGAGCTGATGGCCCGCTTCGAGAGCGGGCTGACCCGCGCCGCCACCGAGATCCTGGCCGGCCGGCTCGACGCCTCCTTCGGATACGTCGACGGCCTGGCGCCCGCCCTCCGCGCCGGCCTCGCCCATCAGCTCGTACGGTACGAGCCAATGGCCGTCCTGCTGCCGTGCGACCATCCGCTGGCCGACCGCGCCGAGGTGCCGCTCGACGCGCTCGCGGGCGAGAGCGTGTACGCGGGTGCGGGCAACCCCGGGACCCTGGAGTGGACGGATCTGGCGCGGCGGCTCTTCGCGGGCCGCTCCATCGCGCTCGCCCCGCCCGCGCCGATGGCGGTGGGGGCCGAGGAGTTCCGGCGGGTGATGGAGAAGCACCGTACGCCCGTACTCGCCGTGGTGGACTTCCCGGAGATGCCGGGGGCGGTGCTGCGCCGGCTCGTCGACCCCGTACCTCTGTCACCACTGTCGCTGGTGTGGCGCAAGGGGCTGCGGCACCCGGGAGTTGACGCCCTGCGCGCCGCCGCGGACGCTCTCGCCGCACATGAGGGGTGGCTGGAACGTGTCCCCGGCGGCTGGCTCCCCGCCACCGCCACCCCCCGCGACGCCTGATCACCCGTCCGGGGATCAGGGGGCGACGGGGAGAGCGGAGCTCTCGCGGACGATTAACTCCGGTGCCAGCAGGACGTGTTCCGGGGTTCCCCGCGGGTCCCCGATTCTGGCCAGGATCATGCGGGTGCAGGCGCGGCCGACCTCTTCCAGGGGCTGCCTGAGGCTGCTCAGGCTGGGGGAGAGCAGGGCGGCGGCGGAGGAGTCGTCGAAGCCGACGACCGCGACATCGCGGCCGGGCAGCCGGCCGCTCTCGCGCAGCGCGCGGTAGCAGCCGAGGGCGAGGGTGTCGCTGGCCGCGACGACCGCCGTCGTGCCCGCGGGGAAGAGACGGGCGACCGCGTCGCGCGCGGCGTCGACGTCTTCGATCGCGTTGACCCGCAGATCCCGGACGGACAGGCCGTGCCGGCGCATCGCCTCCCGCCAGCCCCGGGCCCGGTCGTCGCCGACGCCCGAGCCGCGCGGCCAGCCGAGGAAGGCGATCCTGCGGTGGCCGAGCGCGACGAGATGATCGACGGCCGCCGCCGTGCCGTGGGCGCCGTCGACGTCCACCCAGTCGCCGACCGAACGGGCCGACCAGGGGCGGCCGAAGGCCACGAAGGGGATGTCGCGCTTGCGCAGCCAGCCGGGGCGCGGGTCACCGCGGTAGGTGTTGCTCAGGACGAACGCGTCGACCGACTGTTCGCGCAACAGCTCGGCGTAGCAGTCGGGTTCCTCCGCCGGGTCCAGGGGCGCGGCGAAGAGCAGGACGCGGTAACCGGCCTGGTTGGCGGAGTCCGAGAAGGCGTGCAGGAAGTGTTCCATCACCGGCCCGGAGACCCCGTCGGGCGACGCCTGGACGCCGTACCCGATCAGCCGGCTGGAGCGGGTACGCAGCGAGCGCGCCGCCTGGTGCGGGCGGTAGTCCAGCTCCGCTATCGCGCGCTGGACCCGTTCCAGGGTCCCCGGGGCCAGCAGATCGGGGGAGTTGAGCGCGTTGGACACCGTCTGGGGTGACACACCTGCCCGCTGGGCGACCAGTGCCAGGGTGGCCGGCTTGTCCTTGCGCCCGCCCGACGTGGTCGTACGTGCCATCAGTCGCCTCCGTCTCCGGGTGCCGTCCACTCGACAAGCGGTGGTACCACGCCAGTTCGGGTTGGCATGCGGGAACAGTCGGTGTTCGATCTTGTCGCGTACAGAATCCCATACGGACGCGCGGGCCACGCAGTCCTTTATACGAGGAGGCTCTCCGCCCGCCGACGTCTTCGCTGTCCTCGCTGTCTTCGCCGTCTTCGCTGTCCAGAACGCTCACAGCCGAACCCGCGCGCGGGTGAGAGCAAGGTTGCGCACCGGTCACCTCGTGGAACGGGGGCGAAACGCGGCGTCCCTACGGTCGGGATCACCATTCGATTCCCCTCCGTGGAGGCGTGATGACTGCCCCGACCACCACCACCGCAGCACGCAAAGGGGGCCGCTGGATCGAGCGGTGGGATCCGGAGGACACCGACTTCTGGCGGGCGACGGGCGAGCGGACGGCCCGCCGCAATCTGCTCTACTCCGTGCTCTCCGAGCACATCGGGTTCTCCATCTGGACGCTGTGGTCGGTCATGGTCCTGTTCATGGGGCCCGAGTACGGCGTCGACCCGGCCGGGAAGTTCTTCCTGATCGCCATGGCGACGCTGGTCGGCTCGCTCGTGCGGGTGCCGTACACCTTCGCCGTCGCCCGGTTCGGCGGCCGGAACTGGACGATCGTCAGCGCCCTGCTGCTGCTCCTGCCGACGGGCGCCGCGTACGCCGTGATGGAGCCGGGGACCTCGTACACGACCTTCCTGGTCGTCTCGGCGCTCACCGGCATCGGCGGCGGCAACTTCGCCTCCTCGATGACGAACATCAACTCCTTCTTCCCGCTGCGGAAGAAGGGCTGGGCGCTGGGGCTCAACGCGGGCGGCGGGAACATCGGCGTACCCGTCGTGCAGTTGGTCGGGCTGCTGGTCATCGGGACGGCCGGGGCCGCCCATCCGCGGCTCGTGCTGGGCGTCTATCTCCCGCTGATCGTCGTCGCCGCGGTGTGCGCGGCGCTGTTCATGGACAATCTGGCGCCCGTCCGCAATGACACCGGGGCGGCGCGGGAGGCGATACGGGACCGGCACACCTGGATCATGTCGGTGCTCTACATCGGGACGTTCGGGTCGTTCATCGGCTACAGCTTCGCCTTCGGGCTGGTGCTCCAGACCCAGTTCGGGCGCACCCCGCTGCAGGCCGCCTCGGTCACCTTCGTCGGGCCGCTGCTCGGATCGCTCGTACGGCCCGTCGGGGGCATGCTCGCCGACCGGTACGGCGGCGCCCGGATCACGCTGTGGACCTTCGCCGCGATGGCCGGCGCGACCGGTGTCGTCGTCCTCGCGTCCGTGACCGGATCGCTGACCGTCTTCCTCGTCGGGTTCGTCGCGCTCTTCCTGCTGACCGGCCTCGGCAACGGGTCGACGTACAAGATGATCCCCGGGATCTTCCACGCCAGGGCGGTGGCGCGGGGGATGACGGGCGAGCCGGCCGCCGCGTACGGACGTCGGCTCTCCGGGGCGTCGATGGGGCTGATAGGGGCCGTCGGGGCGCTCGGCGGGCTCGCCATCAACCTCGCCTTCCGGCAGTCGTTCCAGACCGCGTCCACCGGCACCCCGGCGTTCGTCGCGTTCCTGCTCTTCTACGCCGTCTGCTTCTGCCTCACCTGGGCCGTATACCTTCGCGGGGCTCCTGCCGGACCCGTACCGGCGGCGGTGAAGCCCGGGCTCGGTTACGCGCGGGTGTGAGCCCCGGAGCGGCGACGGCACATACGCGATCACGCACGGAGGCACATACGCGACGATGCGCGGGCCGGGTCACGTAACGCGGCGGAAATGCCCGTGGACCCCGCCTGTCACGCGTATTTGACAGGCTCGGCGGCTTCATCCGTATGAGCCTTCCGTACGGCATCCGAGGTGAGCGAGCGAGAGGAGAGGCATGGACGCCCACCAGCACGGCCCCCTCGCGGGCTTCACGATCGGGGTCACCGCCGCCCGGCGCGCCGATGAGCTGGGCGCGCTGCTCAAGCGCCGCGGCGGGGCCGTCGTCCACGCCCCCGCCCTGCGGATCGTGCAGCTCGCCGACGACACGGAACTGCTCTCCGCCACCAAAGAGCTGATCGACCAGGCGCCCGATGTGGTCGTGGCGACCACCGCCATCGGCTTCCGCGGCTGGATCGGCGCCGCCGACGGATGGGGGCACGGCGAGGAACTCCTCTCCTGTCTGCGCGGCGTCGAACTGCTCGCCCGCGGCCCCAAGGTGAAGGGCGCCATCCGCGCCGCCGGGCTCACCGAGGCGTGGTCGCCCAGCTCCGAATCGATGGCCGAGGTCCTCGACCGGCTGCTCGGTGAGGGCGTCGGGGGCCGCCGGATCGCGCTCCAGCTGCACGGCGAGCCCCTGCCGGGGTTCGTGGAGGCGCTACGGGCCGGGGGCGCCGATGTCGTCGTCGTACCCGTCTACCGCTGGATGCCCCCGGAGGATCTCGCCCCGGTCGACCGGCTCATCGACGCGACCGTCGCCCGCGCCGTGGACGCCGTCACCTTCACCAGTGCGCCCGCCGCCGCCTCTCTCCTGTCGCGCGCCGATGAGCGCGGACGGCTGCCGGAGCTGCTGGCAGCCCTGCACCACGACGTACTGGCCGCCTGCGTCGGGCCCGTGACCGCGCTGCCGCTCCAGGCGCGGGGCATCGACACCGTCCAGCCCGAGCGCTTCCGGCTCGGGCCGCTCGTCCAGGTGCTCTGTACGGAGCTGCCGGGGCGCGCCCGTACGCTGCCGGTCGCGGGCCACCGCGTCGAGATCCGCGGTCACGCGGTCCTGGTCGACGGCGATCTGCGGCCGGTGCCGCCCGCGGGAATGGCGCTGCTGCACGCGTTGACCCGAAGGCCCGGCTGGGTGGTGTCGCGGGCCGACCTGCTGCGCGCGCTCCCGGGCTCGGGCCGTGACGAACACGCCGTCGAGACCGCCATGGCCCGGCTGCGGGCCGCGCTGGGCGCCCCCAAGCTGATCCACACCGTGGTCAAGCGCGGCTACCGGCTCGCGCTGGACCCGTCGGCCGACTCCAAATACGCGGACGTGTGAGAGAACGTGCGAGAGAGCGTGTGAGAGAACGTGCGAGAGAGGGCGTTGGCGGTCCCTGGCGCGGTCCGTACGGGGCGCGAGCGGTGTCCGCCCGCCCCGTGGGTACGGTACGAAGATGTCCCACGACTCCTCGATCCGCCTCAGGCCCGCCACCCCGGACGACGCCGAACTCGTCACCGAGGCACTTGTCCGTAACAGGGAC
The DNA here is from genome assembly GCF_040681655.1 of Streptomyces sp. NPDC051662. NCBI lineage: Bacteria > Bacillati > Actinomycetota > Actinomycetes > Kitasatosporales > Streptomycetaceae > Streptomyces > Streptomyces sp. NPDC051662. The sequence goes on along the minus strand of NZ_JBFAZD010000024.1, from coordinate 77,507 downwards.
CACTTGAGCCCCTGGGAACCGGACCGCCCCGCCGACTTCTACACCCCGAGGGCCCAGGCCAACCGGCTCTCCGATCCCACCGTCCGGCGCTGGCATCTCGTGGACGGCGACCGTATCGTCGGCGAGGCGACCCTCCTCAACATCGCTCTCGGACCGTTTCGGAGTGCGAATATCGGCTACTGGATCGATGCCGCGTACACCGGCCGTGGTCTGGCGACCCGCGCGGTCGAGGAGGTCTGCCGCGCCGCCCACGACGAGCTGGGTCTGCACCGCCTTGAGGCCGCCGTGGTCCTCGCCAACGCCGCCTCGCGGCGCGTACTGGGCAAATGCGGCTTCGAGCTGATCGGTACGGCGTCGGGCTATCTCCACATCCATGGCGAGTGGCGCGATCACTACCTCTTCCAACGCGTCCTGCACAACGGCCCGCCGAACGCGGCCGGGTAGGGGCCTTCGGCGAATCCGCCGACACCGCCACCGGTAGCAGGGGTTCCGGCCGCGTTCCGGGGCAGGCACTCTGAGGAGGACGGCACCCACGGTGAACCCGAGGCGGTGACAGGCACATGACGGCGGGCATGGCGGCGGGCATGAGCTCGTACGAGTGGCGATTCGACTCCGGGCGTATCTGCCTGGATCTGGTGGCCACCGGAGAACGGACCTCCAGAGGCCGGGAGCGGCTCGACGGCGCCGTACCGCTCGGCCGGTGGCTGATCGGCGCGGGGCTGGTGCCCGAAGGGACGCCGCTCGTGGGGGTCGACGCCCGCTGGGTACGGTCGTTCACCGAACTGCGCGACCGAGTGGGGCAGTTGGTGCACGCCGAGATCGACGGGCGGGACGCCGCCTGCGCGCTGGAGCGGGTCAACACGCTGGCCGCGGGGGCGCCGCCGGGGATCAGGGCGGTACGGGACGAGGACGGCGATCTCGTACGGGCGCTGAGCGCCGAGCCCGAGTGCGACGCGCTGCTGGCCGCCGTGGCCAGGGACGCGGTCGAACTGCTCACCGATCCCGCCGCGCGGGCCCGGCTGCGCGAGTGCGAGGGCGACAGCTGCCGGCGCGTCTATCTGGACACCTCGCGCGGGCGGCGCCGCCGGTGGTGCTCCAGCGAGGTGTGCGGCAATCGCGAGCGGGTCGCCAGACACCGCCGCAGGGCGGCTCTCGCGCGGCCCTGATGACAACGTGCCGGGCCATTCCATAAGGTTGTTGCGCGATTTTCGGACAACTACTGCACGGTATCCGCGCGAGTTCGAGACATGCTCTCCATGTTTCCTCCATCAATCCCGCACGGGTCCCGGACCCGTGCGAACCCGCCCATGCCGCCGCCCTTCGCCCTCCCTCCCGCCGCAAAAAATCTTGAAAGTTTTTGCGTCGGCCGTTGAGTGCCCTCCCCCGGGCTTCCGTAGTGATGAGGGAGAAGCAGCCATGAAGGTCTCGACCGGGAGGTTTAGGTGCGCAAAGATGCGGCCGTGGCCGATGACCGCCCTCACCGGGCCCGACACCGGAGCGCGGCACCGCGCGCCAACACCCCCGTCCCCGACGAGGAGATGATGCGCGCCCTCTACCGGGAGCACGCCGGACCGCTGCTCGCCTACGTCATGCGGCTGGTCGCGGGCGACCGCCAGCGGGCCGAGGACGTCGTACAGGAAACGCTCATCCGTGCCTGGAAGAATGCGGGTCAGCTCAATCGGGCGACCGGCTCCGTCCGACCCTGGCTGGTGACGGTCGCCCGGCGCATCGTCATCGACGGTCACCGCAGTCGGCAGGCCCGGCCGCAGGAAGTCGACCCGTCGCCGCTGGAGGTCATGCCCGCGGAGGACGAGATCGACAAGGCGTTGTGGCTGATGACGCTCTCGGACGCGCTTGAGGATTTGACCCCTGCCCACCGGGAAGTACTCGTGGAGACGTACTTCAAGGGACGCACGGTCAATGAGGCGGCCGAGACGCTCGGCATACCCAGCGGGACCGTGCGTTCCCGTGTGTTCTACGCACTACGTTCGATGAAGCTCGCGTTGGAGGAGAGGGGGGTCTCGGCATGACCACGCACGAGCAGTACGGACTGGGCGACGAAAGTACTGTGCATGAAGCCGTCGGAGCGTACGTTCTCGGAATTCTGGACGATGCCGAGGCCACGGCCTTCGAGACGCATCTGGCCGGCTGCCGGATCTGCGCCGTCCAGCTGGAGGAGTTCTCCGGAATGGAGCCGATGCTGGCCATGCTGGCGGACGACCCCGACCCGTTCCTCGCGCCCACCCCGCTGACCCCGCCCCCCGTACCCCTCGCGCAGCTGCCGACCCCCGCCGTCTCCGTGCGGCCCAGCCCGCAGCTGCTCGGCCGGCTGGTCGACGAGGTCGCGGTCAAGCGCGCCAAGCGCAAGCGCCGGGGGCTCTATCTGGTCGCCGCCGCCGCGGTGCTGATCATCGGCGGGCCGGTGGGCGTCGGGATCGCCACCTCGGGCGGCGCCGAGGCGGGCACGCCGGTCGCGAGGGAACGGACCCCGGCCGAGGAGTTCGCCGGTATGCCGGGCAAGATCGGCGCCACGGACACCACCACCGAGGTCAGCGCCTCCATCGCCATGGAGCCGAAGGCCTGGGGCACCCGCACCGCCCTGGAGCTGAAGAATGTGAAGGGCCCGCTCAAGTGCAGTCTGGTCGCCGTCTCCAAGACCGGCGAGCAGGAGGTCGTCACCTCGTGGTCGGTGCCCGCGTGGGGGTACGGCATACCCGACAGCCCGGACGAGAACGGCAAGAAGCCGCTCTACGTCGAGGGCGGTACGGCCATGGAGAGCAACGACATCGATCACTTCGAGGTCCGTACGTTCGACGGCAAACGTCTGGTGGAAGTCGACGCCTGACATACCCGCCCCCTTCGCGTACGGTTGACGGCTGCCCAATGCACGTCATGAAGGGGGCCTCGGTGGCCGCGCAGGATGCCGCTGTAGAAACCGCTGGACCCGCCGTCGGTCCCGTAACCGCCACGGAGCACGACTCCGTGCGCGACCGCGAGATCGGCGTCGAGCAGCGCCATCTGGACCAGGTGTACCGCCGTCTTGAGGAGAAGATCCACGAGGCGGAGTTCCTGATGAACGACGCCGCCAAACGGGGGCAGGTCGGCACGCCGGGAGCCCTCGCCGAGCGGGACGCCCAGGTCTTCCGCGCCGGGGTCCACCTGAACCGGCTCAACAACGAGTTCGAGGACTTCCTCTTCGGGCGGATCGACCTCCTCCGGGGCAAGGACGGCAAGAAGGGCCCGGACGGCGCGTACACCTCGGTCGAGCCCGCCGACGACGCCATCGGCCCCGAGGGCACCGCCGAGATCGCCGAGACGCTGCACATCGGCCGTATCGGAGTCCTGGACTCCGACTACTCCCCGCTGGTCATCGACTGGCGCGCGCCCGCCGCCGCGCCCTTCTACCGCGCCACCCCGGTGGATCCAGGCCGGGTGGTACGGCGCCGGGTCATCCGCTCCAAGGGGCGCCGGGTCCTCGGGGTCGAGGACGATCTGATGCGGCCGGAGCTGACCGCCTCGCTGGACGGCGCCGCGCTGGCCGTGATCGGGGACGGCGCGCTGATGGCCGCGCTCGGCCAGGCCCGCGGGCACACCATGCGGGACATCGTCTCCTCCATCCAGGCCGAGCAGGACCTGGTGATCCGGGCCCCCGCCGCCTCGGTCACCGAGGTCTCGGGCGGCCCCGGTACGGGCAAGACCGCCGTGGCGCTGCACCGCGCCGCGTATCTGCTCTACCAGGACCGGCGGCGGTACGCGGGCGGCATCCTCGTCGTCTCGCCGACGCCGCTGCTCGTCGCGTACACGGAGGGCGTGCTCCCCTCGCTTGGCGAGGAGGGGCAGGTCGCGATCCGCGCGGTCGGGTCGCTGGTGGACGGCGCCGAGGCCACGGCGTACGACGAACCGGCGGTGGCGCGGGTCAAGGGCTCGGCGCGGATGCTGAAGGTGCTGCGCAAGGCGGCCAGGGGGGCGCTGGAAGGTTCCTTCCCGGCGGGCCCCGGCCCCAGGGACCGCGATCAGCGGGGCCAGCTGGCCTTCGGCGAGATCGGGGACGGAGACGGAGCCGGGGTCGGGGACGAGGGCGCCGCCGGGACCGTACCCGTACGTACCGATCTGCTCCGGGTCGTCGCCTTCGGCCGCAGGCTGGAGCTGGAGGCCGGCGAGCTGAACCGTATCCGGCACTCCGTGCTCAGCGGCACCGCGCCCGTCAATCTGCTCAGACCGCGCGCCCGCAGACTCCTGCTGGACGCCCTCTGGGCGAAGTCCGGGTCGGCCCAGCGGCACACCGACCCGGAGCTGGCCGCCGAACTGCGCTCGTCCTTCGACGAGGACGTCACGTCCGAGGACAGCTTCCTCGCCTTCCTGGACGCCTGGTGGCCCGAGCTGACCCCGCGCGGGGTGCTCGCCGGGATGGCCGACGAGCGGCGGCTCGGCCGCTGGTCGCGACGGATCCTCAACCAGGGCGAGACCCGCCGTCTGGCCCGCTCCCTGAAGCGGCTGGGCCCGGACGGCTCCGGCCCGCTCTCCGTCCATGACGTGGCGCTCCTGGACGAGCTGGAGACGCTGCTCGGCTCGCCGCCCCGGCCCAGGAAGCGGCGCGATCTCGATCCGCTGGACCAGCTGACCGGCCTTGAGGAGCTGATGCCCCAGCGCGAGGAGTCGCAGCGCGAGCGCGCCGAGCGGCTGGCGGCGGAGCGCACGGAGTACGCGCATGTCATCGTCGACGAGGCCCAGGACCTGACGCCCATGCAGTGGCGGATGATCGGCCGCCGGGGCAGGCACGCCACCTGGACGGTCGTCGGCGACGCGGCGCAGTCGTCCTGGTCGGACCCGGACGAGGCGGCGGAGGCCCGCGACGAGGCGCTCGGCACCCGCCCGCGCCGCCGTTTCACCCTGACCGTGAACTACCGCAACCCGGCCGAGATCGCCGAACTGGCGTCGAAGGTCCTGGCGCTCGCCATGCCCGGCATGGAGTCGCCGAGAGCGGTGCGTTCCACCGGCGTACAACCGCGCTTCCGCGTCGTGGAGAACGGCGATCCGGCCGCGACGGTACGCGCGGAGGCACAGCGGCTGCTCGACCAGGTGGACGGCACGGTCGGTGTCGTCGTCGCCATGAACCGGCGTGAGCAGGCGGCGCGCTGGCTGGCCGGCCTCGGGGACCGCGTGGTGGCGCTGGGGAGCCTGGAGGCCAAGGGGCTGGAGTACGACGCGACGGTCGTGGTCTCCCCGGCGGAGATCGCGGACGAGTCGCCGGCCGGTCTGCGGGTGCTGTACGTCGCGCTGACCCGGGCGACCCGGCAGCTCACGGTGGTCTCGGCGGCCCGCGACGAACCGGACGCGGAGGGCGTACCGGACCTGCTGCGGGAGTGACTCCCCGGCTCGGTCGCGGGACCGGCCCGGAGCCGGTTCCGCGATTGACCGGCAGTCAACTCGCGCGAAGGGAATCACTTACCGGGGTGGTTTGTTAGCCTGGGGGTGGCACCGGCCCGATCCAAGCCCCCGGGCCCAACCTTCGTCGCTTCGAGCGACCACTTGCCGCGAGGCGAGCATGGCGGGTCGGTGCCACCCTTTGCGTCAGCTTTACGTCAGCGCCACAGACACGTCGGCGGGCCTTCACCACACTTTGGTGAGGGCCTGTTTTCGTCACACATCATGGAAGACCGCGTTCCGTAGATAAAGGTCTTTACCTGTTACCAGCCGGTAGGTGCGACGATCTGAAGGTTCCGCCGCCGACGTGGGGCGGGCGGAACGGCAAAGAGGCTAGGGAAAGAAGAGGGACTCGGTCATGGCAACGGCGCCCAGCGTCTCGTACTCGATGACGGTCAGGCTGGAGGTGCCCGCGAGCGGTACCGCGGTCTCGCAGCTGACCACGGCCGTGGAGTCCTCCGGTGGTTCGGTGACCGGCCTCGACGTGACCGCCTCCGGCCACCAGAAGCTGCGTATCGATGTCACCATCGCCGCCAGCTCCACGGGGCACGCGGAGGAGATCGTCGAGCGGCTGCGGAGCATCGAGGGGGTCACCCTCGGCAAGGTCTCCGACCGTACGTTCCTGATGCACCTCGGCGGCAAGATCGAGATGCAGTCGAAGCACCCCATCCGCAACCGTGACGATCTCTCGATGATCTACACCCCGGGTGTGGCCCGGGTCTGCATGGCGATCGCGGAGAACCCCGAGGACGCCCGGCGGCTGACCATCAAGCGCAACTCCGTGGCGGTCGTCACGGACGGCTCCGCGGTGCTCGGCCTGGGCAACATCGGCCCCAAGGCCGCGCTGCCCGTCATGGAGGGCAAGGCGGCCCTCTTCAAGCGCTTCGCCGGTATCGACGCGTGGCCGCTCTGCCTGGACACCCAGGACACCGACGCCATCGTCGAGATCGTCAAGGCGATCGCCCCCGGCTTCGCGGGCATCAACCTGGAGGACATCTCCGCGCCCCGCTGCTTCGAGATCGAGGCGCGGCTGCGCGAGGCCCTGGACATCCCGGTCTTCCACGACGACCAGCACGGCACCGCGATCGTGGTGCTCGCGGCGCTGACCAACGCGCTGCGTGTGGTGGGCAAGGGCATCGGGGACGTGCGGGTCGTCATGTCCGGCGCGGGCGCGGCCGGTACGGCCATCCTCAAGCTGCTGATCGCGGCGGGCGTCAAGCACACGGTGGTCGCCGACATCCACGGCGTGGTGCACGCGGGCCGCGCGGACCTGGTGGAGGCGGCCCCCGAGTCGCCGCTGCGCTGGATCGCCGACAACACCAACCCCGAGAGCGTCACCGGCACGCTGAAGGAAGCCGTGGTCGACGCGGACGTCTTCATCGGTGTCTCGGCCCCGAACGTGCTGGACGGCGAGGACGTCGCGGCCATGGCGGACGGCGCGATCGTCTTCGCCCTCGCCAACCCCGACCCCGAGGTCGACCCGGCGATCGCGCGCGAGACGGCGGCCGTGGTGGCCACCGGCCGCTCCGACTTCCCCAACCAGATCAACAACGTGCTGGTCTTCCCCGGTGTCTTCCGCGGCCTGCTGGACGCCCAGTCCCGCACGGTCAACACGGAGATGATGCTGGCCGCGGCGGCGGCGCTCGCCGATGTCGTCTCCGAGGACGAGCTCAACCCGAACTACATCGTGCCCTCGGTCTTCAACGACAAGGTCGCGGGCGCGGTGGCCGGTGCGGTGCGCGACGCCGCCAGGGCGGCCGGCGGGGACGTGACGGCTCCCGTCACCCAGGTCTGATCCGCGGTCCAGGGAGGGGAGGGGGCCGGGGCAGCGCGAAATACGCCCCCGGGACCCGGCCCGAAATGTGACCAGGCCCACGACGGGGCCCGGTCACGCTACCCAGGACTGCGGTACATCTCACGTCCGTCCGGTGCCCGGCGCGTCGCGATTCGCCGGGCCCCACGGGCCCCTCTAGGGTGGCGGACCATGAGCCCCGCCGCTCCAGGGAGGTTTTCAGGGCCTCCGGCGGGCTCAAGGGCCCCAAGGCTCCAAGGAGTCTCCACAGAGTCGACGGAACGTCACGACGACGAGGCAGTGGCGCTTTTCGTGTGACTCCGGAGGGTGCCGGATTGGCTTTCCCGCCGCTGGTGGGGGCAGGATGCGTATTCGGGCGCGAGGGTCTGTCAGCAGACCCGGGTCCGGGGACTGTCCGAGGGCCCTGGCAGCATCGGCTTCGATCTCACGCCTTACAGGCAAGAAGAACACGGGAGTAACAACATGAACCGCAGTGAGCTGGTGGCCGCCCTGGCCGACCGCGCCGAGGTGACCCGCAAGGACGCCGACGCTGTGCTGGCCGCTCTCGCCGAGACGGTCGGTGAGGTCGTCGCCAAGGGCGACGAGAAGGTCACCATCCCCGGCTTCCTGACCTTCGAGCGCACCCACCGTGCCGCTCGGACCGCTCGTAACCCGCAGACCGGCGACCCGATCCAGATCCCGGCCGGCTACAGCGTGAAGGTCTCCGCGGGCTCCAAGCTCAAGGAAGCCGCCAAGGGCAAGTAACACCCATAGGCGACACGCAGGGGCGGCCACCCGGACAGGGTGGCCGCCCCCGGTGCGTCCGGCCGCCAGAGGGCCGTCAGAAGCCCACGAAAGGGTGCCTGCCGGCCCGGGTACGCCGTCGGCCCCGCTCAGAGGAGAGCGGGGCCGACGGCGTACGGGCGTGATGGCGCGTCAGACGAGCGCGCCGCCCGGCAGCTCGACCTTCGCGCCCAGCTCGACGAGCTTGTCCATGAAGTTCTCGTAGCCGCGGTTGATCAGATCGATGCCGTGGACCCGCGATGTGCCCTGCGCCGCCAGCGCCGCGATCAGATACGAGAAACCGCCGCGGAGGTCGGGAATGACCAGATCCGCGCCCTGGAGCCGGGTCGGGCCCGACACGACCGCGGAGTGCAGGAAGTTGCGCTGCCCGAAGCGGCAGTCGGAGCCGCCCAGGCACTCCCGGTAGAGCTGGATGTGCGCGCCCATCTGGTTGAGCGCGGAGGTGAAGCCCAGCCGCGACTCGTACACCGTCTCGTGGACGATGGAGAGCCCCGACGCCTGCGTCAGCGCCACCACCAGCGGCTGCTGCCAGTCGGTCTGGAAGCCGGGGTGCACGTCGGTCTCCAGCGCGATGGCGTTGAGCGAGCCGCCCGGGTGCCAGAAGCGGATGCCCTCGTCGTCGATCTCGAAGGCGCCGCCGACCTTGCGGTAGGTGTTGAGGAACGTCATCATCGAGCGCTGCTGCGCGCCGCGCACGTAGATGTTGCCCTCGGTGGCCAGCGCCGCGGACGCCCAGGAGGCCGCCTCCAGACGGTCGGGCAGCGCCCGGTGCGCATAGCCGTCCAGCCGGTCGACGCCGGTGATCCGGATCGTCCGGTCGGTGTCCATGGAGATGATCGCGCCCATCTTCTGCAGGACGCAGATGAGGTCCTCGATCTCCGGTTCCACGGCCGCGTTGGACAGTTCGGTGACGCCCTCGGCGAGCACGGCCGTCAGCAGCACCTGTTCCGTCGAGCCGACCGAGGGGTACGGCAGCCGGATCTTCGTGCCGCGCAGCCGCTGCGGCGCCTCCAGATACTGGCCGTCCGCGCGCTTCTCGATCGTCGCGCCGAACTGGCGCAGCACGTCGAAGTGGAAGTCGATCGGCCGGCCGCCGATGTCACAGCCGCCGAGCCCCGGGATGAACGCGTGGCCGAGCCGGTGCAGCAGCGGTCCGCAGAAAAGGATCGGAATGCGCGACGAGCCCGCGTGGGCGTCGATGTCGGCGACATTCGCGCTCTCGACATGGGTCGGGTCGAGGATCAGCTCACCCGGTTCGTCACCGGGACGTACGGTCACACCGTGCAATTGCAGCAGTCCCCGTACGACCCGTACGTCGCGGATGTCGGGCACATTGCGCAGTCTGCTCGGACCGCTGCCGAGAAGCGCGGCGACCATGGCCTTCGGCACCAGGTTCTTCGCGCCGCGGACGCGGATCTCGCCCTCCAGCGGGGTTCCGCCGTGGACAAGCATTACATCGTCTGTGCCGGTCATGAATCTCGCGTTCCGGAGTGGGCGGGCAGGTGGCCAAGGAAAAGGGTAAGGGGCCGGGGCCCCCGTCCCGTAAGGCCCGGGGAGCGGTTGGCGTACAAGGGAGACGTAATCCGAGCGGCTCGACACGCAGGGTCCCCGGCCGCTCGCGGAGGGTCACTGTCCGGGTGTGCGGGAAATCGCGCGCTCCCGTCAGCGCCGGGCGTTCTGAGCTGCGTTCACGCGCACTGTGCCGGGCGTGCCCCGCTGACCCCGAATATGCGAGATCATGTCTCGCATGACCGAGGTGTCCTCGCTCACAGGGCGGCTGCTTGTCGCGACTCCCGCCCTGGCCGACCCGAATTTCGACCGCGCGGTGGTGCTCCTCCTCGATCACGACGAGGAGGGCTCGCTCGGCGTGGTCCTCAACAGGCCCACGCCCGTGGGCGTCGCGGACATCCTGGAGTCCTGGGGGGAGCTGGCGGGCGACCCCGGTGTGGTCTTCCAGGGCGGTCCCGTCTCGCTGGACTCGGCCCTCGGTCTCGCCGTGATCCCGGGTGACGAGGGGCCGTTGGGGTGGCGCAGGGTGTACGGGGCGATCGGCCTCGTCGATCTGGAGACCCCGCCCGAACTGCTCGCGCGGGCGCTCGGCTCGCTGCGGATCTTCGCCGGATACGCGGGCTGGGGCCCCGGCCAGCTGGAGGAGGAGCTGCGCGAAGGGGCGTGGTACGTCGTGGAGTCGGAGCCGGGCGATGTGTCGTCGCCGAGGCCGGAGAGCCTGTGGCGGGCGGTGCTGCGCAGACAGCGCAGCGAGCTGGCCATGGTCGCGACATATCCGGACGATCCCTCCCTCAACTGACCGGTCGGCCGGGTCGGCCCGTGCCGCGGGCGATGTCCCGGCGGCCTGTTCCGTCGGTGGCCCGCTCGTCGGCGCGCCGATCGCTCCGGCGGTCGCCGCTCGGCGTGTCGTCGGCGTGTCGGCGCGATGCGTGAGCGCATGGCTCCGGAGTGCACGGACCCGGAGCCTCCGAGATGCCCCGGGCGTGGGTACCCTTGGCTGCTATGAGCACTCTTGAGCCCGAGCGCGGGGCAGGTACGGGCACCCTCGTGGAGCCGACACCGCAGGTGTCGCACGGCGACGGCGACCACGAGCGCTTCGCCCACTACGTCCAGAAGGACAAGATCATGGCGAGTGCCCTCGACGGCACTCCCGTGGTCGCACTGTGCGGAAAGGTCTGGGTGCCGGGGCGTGACCCCAAGAAGTACCCGGTCTGTCCGATGTGCAAGGAGATCTACGAGTCCATGGGTCCCGGCGGGGACAAGGGCAAGGACAAGGGCAAGGGCAAGGACAGCGGCAAGAAGTAGCGACCGCTGGTCCACTGCCGGTGGACGGCCTCCGGGGCGCGCGTGCACACACGCGCCCCGGAGGCCGTTTCGCGTTGGCGCGCACGGGGGTCGCGCGGGTGCCGCGCGAGGGGTGCCCGGGGAGCTTCGCCGGGGCTTCGCGTCACAGATTGGTTGAGACCACTTGTCGGCGACTTCCAGCCGCGCTTAATCTCCTGCGAGTTGTGCAGCACGAAACGTACGTTGCGCATGCTGCAACGCCGACCCGTAGGGATCCCGGATGAAGCTTTCCTCTCGCATTGCCGTCCCGGTCGCGGCGCTCGCGCTCACCGGCCTCACCGCCACCGCCTGCGCCCCGCAGACCTCCGACACCAGCGCGACGAAGGACGAGAAGAGCGGCACGCTGCGCGTCTGGCTCTTCCAGGAGGTCAACAACAAGCCCAAGGAACAGGTCGTCGACGCCGCTGTCGCCGCCTTCGGCAAGAAGCACGAGGGGACGAAGGTCGAGATCGAGTACATCCCGGTCGAGACCCGCGCCCAGCGCATCAAGGCCGCCTTCAACGACCCGAAGAGCGCCCCGGACCTGATCGAGTACGGCAACACCGACACGGCCGGATACGTCAAGGACGGCGGACTCGCCGAAGTCACCGAGGAGTTCGACGCCTGGGACGAGGCCAAGGACACCGACCCGACGGCCCGGCAGTCCGTCACGGTCGACGGCAAGATCTATGGAGCGCCCCTCTTCGTCGGCGTCCGCGCGCTCTACTACCGCACCGATGTCTTCGAGGAGCTGGGGATCGCCGCCCCCAAGTCCCAGGCGGAGCTGATCTCCACGGCCAAGAAGGTCCACAAGGCGAAGCCGGAGCTGTACGGGCTCGCGGTCGGCGGCGCGTACACCTACGGCGCGATGCCGTTCCTCTGGGCCAACGGCGGCGAACTGGCGGAGGAGAGCGGCGGCACGTACAAGTCCGCCGTCAACAGCCCGGCCGCCCGCAAGGGCATCGAGGCGTACACCTCGCTCTTCGGCGACGACAACTGTCCGGCCGCCAAGTGCGCCTCGATGGGCGGCAACGCGACGGTGACCGCCTTCGCGTCCGGGAAGGCCGCGATGGCGATCGGCGGCGACTTCAGCCACCAGGCCGTCGAGGCGGGCACGGTGAAGGGCAAGTACGCGGTCGTGCCGCTGCCCGGGGTCCAGGCGGGCTCGATCGCGCCGGCCTTCGCGGGCGGCAACAACATCGGCGTACTGAAGAGCAGCCCGCGCCGCACGCTCGCCGTCGACCTGATGAAGTCGTTCACCGGCAAGGAGACCCAGGCCAAGCTGTTCGACGCGATGGGCTTCCTGCCGACGTACACGGACGTACTGGGCGACTCGGCGAAGAAGCAGCCGTTCATCGAGCCCTTCGTCAAGACCCTCGGCGCGGGCGCCAAGTTCGTCCCCGCGTCGCCCGGCTGGGCGCAGATCGACTCCTCGCTCATTCTGCCGACGATGTTCCAGGAGATCGTCAGCGGCCGTAAGGACGTCGACGCGGCGTCGGACGACGCGGCGAAGAAGATGGACGCGGCGTTCTCGTCCGCGGGCTGAGCGCCATGACGACCGACGCCGGCCGGATCGACTCCGGCCGTAAGGCCACCGGGGTTCCGGGGCCCGTACCCGAGGCCCGGCGGACACCCGGGAAGGCCCGGCGGAACCCCCGCCGGGCCGGCCGGGCCGGCTGGACCCCCTGGCTTTATCTCGCGCCCGCGCTCGTCGTTCTCGGCGGGCTGCTGGTCTACCCGATCTACCAACTCGGCCTGATCTCCTTCCTGGAGTACACCCAGGCGCAGGTCAGCGGCGGGGAACCGACCTCCTTCAAGGGCTTCGGCAACTACACCGCGCTCTTCGGCGACAGCCAGTTCTGGCAGGTGCTGCTGGCGACCGTGCTGTTCGCCGCGGCGTGTGTCGTCACCACCCTCGCGGTCGGCTGCGCGCTCGCCGTCCTGCTGACGCGCGTACGGGCCCTGCCGCGGCTCGCGCTGATGCTCGCCGCGCTCGGCGCCTGGGCCACCCCGGCGATCACCGGCTCCACGGTCTGGGTGTTCCTCTTCGACCCGGACTACGGCCCCGTCAACCGGCTGCTGGGGCTCGGTGACTTCTCCTGGACGTACGGCCGCTACAGCGCCTTCGCGCTCGTCCTGTTCGAAGTGGTGTGGTGCTCGTTCCCGTTCGTGATGGTGACCGTCTACGCGGGCATCAAGGCCATCCCAGGCGAGGTGCTGGAGGCCGCCTCGCTGGACGGTGCCTCGCAGTGGCGGATCTGGCGGTCGATCACCGCGCCCATGCTGCGGCCGATCCTGGTGGTCGTCACCATCCAGTCGATCATCTGGGACTTCAAGGTCTTCACCCAGATCTATGTGATGACGAACGGCGGCGGAATCGCGGGCCAGAATCTCGTGCTCAATGTCTACGCCTATCAGAAGGCCTTCGCGTCCTCGCAGTACAGCCTGGGCTCGGCGATCGGCGTGGTCATGCTGCTGATTCTGCTGGCGGTCACGCTCGTCTATCTGCGACTGATCCGACGCCGGGGAGAAGAACTGTGAACCTGCTCGGTATTCGCCGTCCCTGGCGGCTGCTGGCCGAGGCATCGGCCCTCGTCATCGCGGTGATCGTGGCCTTTCCGCTGTACTGGATGGTCCTCTCCGCGTTCAAACCGGCCGGTGAGATCCAGTCCACGGAAGCCCGTCCCTGGACGCTCTCGCCGTCGCTCGACTCGTTCCGCCGGGTCTTCGAACAGCAGGAATTCGGGCGGTACTTCCTCAACAGCCTGGCGGTCGCGGGAACGGTCGTGATCGCCTCCGCGCTCATCGCGTTTCTGGCCGCGACGGCCGTGACCCGGTTCCGTTTCCGATTCCGTACGACCCTCCTGATCATGTTCCTCGTCGCGCAGATGGTGCCGATCGAGGCGCTGGCCATCCCGCTGTTCTTCCTGATGCGGGACGCCGGGCTGCTCAATACGCTCGGCTCGCTGGTCCTGCCGCATCTCGCCTTCTCGCTTCCGTTCGCCGTCTGGATGCTGCGCGGATTCGTCAAGGCCGTCCCCGAGGCGCTGGAGGAGGCCGCGTACATCGACGGCGCGAGCCGTACCCGGTTCCTGTGGCAGATCCTTTTCCCGCTGGTCTTCCCCGGGCTTGTCGCGACGAGTGTCTTCTCCTTCATCTCGACCTGGAACGACTTCCTCTTCGCCAAGTCCTTCATCATCAGCGACACCTCCCAGTCGACCCTTCCGATGGCGCTGCTGGTCTTCTTCAAACCGGACGAGAACGACTGGGGCGGGATCATGGCCGCGTCTACGGTGATGACCGTTCCCGTGCTGGTTTTCTTTGTGCTCGTACAACGGCGCCTGGTCTCCGGACTCGGCGGCGCCGTCAAGGATTAGAGGTGGACTTCATGGATCTGATCCCGGACCCCAGGCGGGCCTGGCCGACGCATCCGGGAGCGGGTGTCTTCCCGCTCGACGACGCGACCGTGATCGTGGCGGAGCCCGGTACGGAGGGCGTGGCGCGGTGGTTCCGTACCGCCGTCGGAGCCGCGACGGGGCTGCCGTTCCTGGACGACGCCGGTGTCGTCGGCGCCGACGACAACCGGATCGTGCTGGGGATCAGCCAGGACATCGCGCGCGAACTGGGCCCCGAGGGGTACCGGATCAGCGTCGACGCGGAGGCGGTCCGTATCGAGGGCGGCGGCGCGGCCGGGGTCTTCTGGGGGGCGCAGACCGTCCGTCAGCTGCTCGGGCCCGACGCCTACCGCAAGGCGCCGCTCGACTCCGCGCGGGAGTGGTCCGTACCGATGACCCTCATCGAGGACGCGCCCCGCTTCGGCTGGCGAGGGCTGATGCTCGACGTGGCGCGCCACTTCATGCCCAAGGACGGCGTCCTGCGCTATCTGGACCTGCTCGCCGCCCACAAGCTGAATGTCTTCCACTTCCATCTCACCGACGACCAGGGCTGGCGCGTCGAGATCAAGAAGCATCCGGGACTGACGGAAGTCGGCTCCTGGCGCGCCCGCACCAAATGGGGCCACCGCGCCTCCGAGCTCTGGGAGGAGAAGCCGCACGGCGGTTACTACACCCAGGACGACATCCGCGAGATCGTCGCGTACGCCGCCGAGCGGCATATCACCGTCGTCCCCGAGATCGAAATCCCGGGACATTCACAGGCCGCCATCGCCGCGTATCCGGAACTCGGCAACACCGATGTCATCGACACGACCTCCCTCACCGTCTGGGACACCTGGGGCATTACCGCCAACGTACTCTCCCCCACTGACAACACCCTGCGGTTCTACGAGGACGTCTTCGAGGAAGTGCTCACGCTCTTCCCCTCGACCTTCATTCACGTCGGCGGGGACGAGTGCCTCAAGGACCAGTGGAAGGAGTCACCGGCGGCCCGGGCCAGGATCGCCGCGCTCGGTCTCGCGGACGAGGACGAGCTCCAGTCCTGGTTCATCCGGCACTTCGACCGCTGGCTCGCCGAGCGCGGCCGGCGGCTGATCGGCTGGGACGAGATCCTGGAAGGCGGGCTCGCGCCGGGCGCCGCCGTCTCGTCCTGGCGCGGATACGCGGGCGGGATCGCCGCCGCGAAGGCGGGCCACGACGTCGTCATGTGCCCCGAGCAGCAGGTGTATCTGGACCACCGTCAGGCGGCGGGCGACGACGAGCCGATGCCCATCGGGTACGTACGCACCCTGGAGGACATCTACCGCTTCGAGCCCCTGCCTCCCCAGCTCACCGAGGAGGAGGCGGCCCATGTCCTCGGCACCCAGGCCAATGTCTGGACCGAGGTGATGCAGGACAGCTCCCGCGTCGACTACCAGGTCTTCCCGCGGCTCGCCGCCTTCGCGGAAGTCGCCTGGTCGGACCTCCCCGCCCCCGCCGAACGTGATTTCGCCGACTTCGAGCAGCGGATGGCCGAGCACTACCGTCGCCTTGACGCGCTCGGGGTCGAATACCGCCCGCCCGGCGGTCCGTTGCCCTGGCAGCGCCGCCCAGGCGTGCTGGGGCGCCCGATCGAGGGGGCGCCCCCAAACGTGTGAGCCCACGGGGAGATGGCCGCCCCGAGACGGTGTCCCTGGGACCGTGGTAGTCCGTAAGGATCAGTAGCCCGTCAGGACAAGTCGTACAACGACCGCTGAAGAGTGGCATTCCGTATGTGACGGCGAAGAGGTGCGAAAGCGGACCTTCCCCCTGGTGGGGGACGGATACGCCCTTCGCGGACCCTCGCGTCGGGCGGACCGGAAGATGTGCCAGAGTTGCCACGTCCGGTCTGTGAGCACGTACGGTACGGCAACACGGGCGGGACACCGGGACACCGGAAAGGGGCAGCTGGGTTGACCACGCACGCACCGCAGACGGCGCAGTTCGTGACGCTGCCGGCCTCGCTGGACGAGGCCGTGGCGGCGCTCACCGCGATGCCCGCAGCCGTGCCCGTCGCGGGTGGAACCGATCTCATGGCGGCCGTCAACAAGGGCCAGCTGCGGCCCGCGGGACTCGTCGGCCTCGGCAGGATCAGCGAGCTGCGCGGCTGGCACTACCAGGACGGTCACGCACTGCTCGGCGCCGGTCTCACCCACGCGCGCATGGGCAGACCGGACTTCGCGGCCCTCATCCCCGCGCTCGCCGCGTCCGCGCGCGCGGCGGGCCCGCCGCAGATCCGTAACGCCGGGACGCTCGGCGGCAATATCGCCACCGCGGCCCCGACCGGCGACGCGCTGCCCGTACTCGCCGCGCTGGAGGCCGATCTGGTGATCGGGGGGCCCGGCGGCGCGCGCCGTGAGATCCCCGTCTCGCATCTGCTGGCCGGCCGCGAGATGCTCGCGCCCGCCGAACTCATCGGCTTCGTACGGGTGCCCCTGCTTCACGCCCCTCAGGTCTTCCTCAAGGCGACGGGGCGGACGGGGCCCGGCCGGGCCAGCGCGTCCGTGGCCGTCGTGCTCGACCCGGCGCGGCGCGGGGTGCGGTGCGCGGTCGGCGCGATCGCCCCGATGCCGCTGCGCCCGCTGGAGGCGGAGCGCTGGATCGCCTCACTGATCGACTGGGACGGCGCGCGGGGGCTCGCGCAGGAGGCGCTCGCCGCCTTCGGCGAGTACGTCGCCGCGGCCTGTATCCCGGACCCGCCGGCGCCGGACGACGGGGGCGAAGCGCCGCCGCCGTCACCCGCCGTACTGCATCTGCGGCGCACCGTCGCCGCGTTGGCCCGACGAGCACTGGGGAGGGCGCTGTCGTGACCACCAACGAGAACTCCGGTGCCGGCTCCGGGGGCCAGGGCGGCTGGCAGCCGGTCCCGCAGGGCGGGGAGTACGACGGCGAGTCGACCGCCTTCGTGCATCTGCCCCCGGAGGACACCTTCGACGCGCCGCTGGCCGCGCCGGGGCACGGGTACGTACCGCCGCAGATCGTGCCGCCGACACCGGTGGACCCGGCCGCGGCCGACGCCCAGGGCGGGGTGCACTGGCCGGCCCCGGGGCAGGACGGCGGGGCACAGGACCACGCGCCGTACGCGCAGGGCGGCTATGTCCAGGGCGGCTACGCGCAGGGGGGGTACGACCACGGCGGCTACGGGCCGGGTGGTGGCTACGACCCGCAGGCGACGGGCCAGTGGCACTTCGACGACACGGGCGCGGGCGCGGGTAACGGCGCCGACGCCGGGGCGCTCGCGGGTGCGGGGCAGCCCGCGCCGGGGGACGCCACCGGTGGATCGGAGCTGACCGGTCAGTGGACGATCCCGATCGCCCAGGGTGATCTTCCGGATGAATCGGGCGAGTTCAGCAAGTCGGTGCTGGCGTCCCAGTGGAACGGCGGCAGCCCGCCGGCGACGCTGCCGGGCGGCGCCGCCGCGCCCTGGGCGACGGAACCGGCACCGCCCGGCGGGGACGCCGGCGGATTCACCGCCCCGGAGGGCGTCGAGGCACCGGCGGTCCCTCAGGCTCCGGCGGCCCCGGTGGCCGTCGAGCCCGAACCGTCCACCGCCCTGCCGGACGCCGTACCGGACCTCGCGCACGAGCCCGGCTCGGGGACCGTGCCCGAGGCGGCTCCCCAAGTCCCTTCCGGGGCCGCTCCCGAGATCCCGGCCGAGCCAGAGCACGCCGCCGAGCCGGTGGCGGAGGCCGCGCCGGAGTCCGCGGCGGAACCCGAACCCGCGCCGGAGGCCGCGCCCGAGCCCGCGCCCGAGGTGCTCACCAGCAGCAACGACAGCGCCGAACACCCCTCCGGCTCCTATGTCCTGCGCGTCAACGGCGCCGACCGGCCCGTCACGGACGCCTGGATCGGCGAGTCGCTCCTGTACGTGCTGCGCGAGCGCCTCGGCCTCGCGGGCGCCAAGGACGGCTGCTCCCAGGGCGAGTGCGGCGCCTGCAACGTCCAGGTCGACGGCCGGCTCGTCGCCTCCTGCCTCGTCCCCGCCGCCACCGCCGCGGGATCCGAGGTCCGTACGGTCGAGGGGCTGGCCGCCGACGGCGAACCCTCCGACGTCCAGCGGGCGCTGGCGAAGTGCGGGGCGGTGCAGTGCGGGTTCTGCGTCCCCGGTATGGCCATGACCGTCCACGACCTCCTGGAGGGCAACCACGCCCCCAGCGAGCTGGAGACCCGCCAGGCGCTCTGCGGCAACCTCTGCCGCTGCTCGGGCTACCGCGGGGTGCTCGACGCCGTGAGCGAGGTCGTCGCCGGGCGCAGGGCGAGCGCGGAGGCCGCCGCCGCGGCCACCGAGGAAGCCCGAATCCCGCATCAGGCACCCCCCGGCGCGGGCGGCGTCCAGCCCCCGCACGTGAACCCGCACAGCAATCAGCACGGCAACCCGCACAGCACCTCGCACCCGCACTCGCCCGACGGAGGCATGGCGTGAGCAACGACGCGGCCACCGGGACCCCGACGCTCGACGGCCCCCAGCAGGAGCCTCCCGCGCACGGCCTCGGCGCATCCCTCCTTCCGGCCGACGCGCGCGCGAAGACCGAGGGCACGTTCCCGTACGCCGCCGATCTGTGGGCCGAGGGCCTGCTGTGGGCGGCGATCCTGCGCTCGCCGCACCCGCACGCCCGGATCGTCTCGATCGACACCGCCGCGGCGGCCGAGATGCCGGGCGTACGCGCCGTCGTCACGCACGAGGACGTCCCGGGGGACTCGGCGTACGGCAGGCGGATCGCCGACCGCCCCGTCTTCGCCTCGGAGCTCGTACGCCACCACGGCGAGGCGATCGCCGCCGTCGCCGCCGACCACCCCGACACGGCCCGGCTCGCCGCCGCCGCGATCGCCGTCGAGTACGAGGTGCTCGACCCGGTCACCGACCCCGAGAAGGCGTTCGCCGCCGAGCCGCTGCACCCCGACGGCAATCTGATCCGCCATATCCCCCTGCGCTACGGCGACCCGGACATCACCGGCGAGGTCGTCGTCGAGGGGCTGTACCGCATCGGCCGCCAGGACCCGGCGCCCATCGGCGCCGAGGCGGGTCTCGCCGTACCGCGGCCCGACGGCGGCGTCGAGATCTACACCGCCTCCACCGACCCGCACACCGACCGCGATCTGGCCGCCGCGTGCTTCGGCCTGGAGCCCGACCGGGTGAAGGTGGTCGTCACCGGCGTCCCCGGCGCCACCGGCGACCGCGAGGACCCGGGCTTCCAGATCCCCCTCGGCCTGCTCGCGCTGCGCACCGGCTGCCCGGTCAAACTCGCCGCGACCCGCGAGGAGTCCTTCCTCGGCCACGCCCACCGCCACCCGACGCTGCTGCGCTACCGCCACCACGCGGACGCCGAGGGCCGGCTCGTCAAGGTCGAGGCCCAGATCCTGCTGGACGCGGGCGCGTACGCGGACGCCTCGTCCGAGTCCCTGGCGGCGGCCGTCGCCTTCGCCTGCGGCCCGTACGTCGTCCCGCACGCCTTCATCGAGGGCTGGGCCGTACGCACCAACAACCCGCCCTCCGGACATGTACGGGGCGAGGGCGCGATGCAGGTGTGCGCGGCCTACGAGGGCCAGATGGACAAGCTGGCCGCCAAGCTGGGCGTGGAACCGGCCGAGCTGCGCCTGCGCAACGTCCTGGCCACCGGCGACATCCTGCCCACCAGCCAGACGGTGACCTGCCCGGCGCCCGTGGCCGAACTGCTCCGTTCCGTACGCGACTTCCCGCTGCCCCCGCTCCCCAAGGACACCCCCGAGGCGGCCTGGCTGCTGCCCGGCGGCCCCGAGGGCGCGGGCGAGCCGGGGGCCGTGCGCCGGGGTGTCGGCTACGCGCTCGGCATGGTCCATATGCTCGGCGCGGAGGGCGCGGACGAGGTCTCCACGGCCACCGTCAAGGTCCACGACGGCGTGGCCACGGTCATCTGCGCGGCCGTCGAGACCGGCCAGGGCTTCGCCACCCTCGCCCGGCAGATCGTGCAGGAGACGCTGGGCATCGAGGAGGTCCATGTCGCCTCGGTCGACACGGATCAGCCCCCGGCGGGCCCGGCCGCCCACGGCCGGCACACCTGGGTCTCGGGCGGCGCGGTCGAGCGGGCGGCGAAGATGGTCCGTACGCAGCTGCTCCAGCCGCTGGCCCACAAGTTCGGGATGTCCACCGAACTGCTCCAGATCACGGACGGCAAGATCACCTCGTACGACGGTGTGCTGTCCACGACGGTCACCGAGGCGATGGACGGCAAGGAACTCTGGGCGACGGCACAGTGCCGCCCCCACCCCACCGAGCCCCTGGACGCCTCGGGACAGGGCGACGCCTTCGTGGGCCTGGCCTTCTGCGCGATCCGCGCGGTCGTGGACGTCGACATCGAGCTGGGCTCGGTCCGGGTCGTCGAGATGGCGGTGGCCCAGGACGTCGGGCGCGTGCTGAACCCGGCGCAACTGGCCACCCGTATCGAGGCGGGCGTCACCCAGGGCATCGGCACGGCCCTGACGGAGAATCTCCGCACGACCCGTGGTCTGGTCCGCCGCCCCGATCTCACGGGGTACGCGCTTCCGACGTCCCTGGACGCCCCGGACATCCGTATCGTCAAGCTGGTCGAGGAGCGGGACGTGGTGGCCCCCTTCGGCGCCAAGCCCGCGAGCGCGGCCCCGGTGGTCACCTCCCCGGCCGCGGTCGCCTCAGCCGTCCGCGCGGCCACGGGCCGGCCCATCAGCCGCCTCCCGATCCGCCCCCAGGCGGCGGTGGCGGCGGCGCCTTCGGGCTCGTGACGCGGTGGTACGGGCGCGGGCCGGCTTCGAGCCCGGCAGGCGCCGGATAAGGTCCGAGGATGGTCAGCGATGCCCCGGATCGGGGCAGTTCACCGGAGTCCGGTCTGGCGTGCGCCGTCGTCCTGATCACCGGGATCATGGCCGCGGGCAAGTCCACCGTCGCGCAGGCGCTCGCCGAGCGGCTGCCACGGGCCGTGCATGTGCGCGGGGACGTCTTCCGGCGGATGGTCGTCTCGGGGCGCGCGGAGACGCTTCCCGGTGCGGACGAGGAGGCCGCGGCCCAGTTGCGGCTGAGATACCGCCTCTCCGCATCCGTCGCCGACACCTACGCGGACGAGGGCTGGGCCGCCGTGGTGCAGGACGTCGTCCTCGGTAAGGATCTGGCGGAGTACGTCTCCCTCGTACGTACCCGCCCGCTGTACGTCGTCGTACTGGCGCCGGACCGGCGGACCGTCACCGAGCGCGAGGCCGGGCGCGGCAAGACCGGCTACGGAGCAGGCTGGACGGTCGAGTCACTGGACCACGCGCTCCGTGAGGAGACTCCCCGCCTCGGTCTCTGGCTGGACACGTCGCGCCTGGACGTGTCGGAGACGGTGGACACGATCCTGGCGGGCCTCGACCGGGCGCGGGTGCGCTGAGTCAGGGGCGCGGGTGCGCTGAGGGCGCGGACCATGACACAAAGCGGCCGCCCCCGGAATCCCGGGGGCGGCCGATCGCGTCGTTCCTGGAGGCCGTGGCGGGAATCGAACCCGCGTAACTCGCTTTGCAGGCGAGTCCCTGAACCACTCGGGCACACGGCCGTGCCATGACTTCTGTTCCTGACCGTAGGTCCGTGGCGCGCGGGGCTCAAGGCGTCCGGGCGGGCCGCAACGCGACTGCCACACTCCGTTCACGGTGGGCCGGTCGCCGGGAGCGGGGGCGGCAAGGGGTGGCGTACGACCAAGGGACCAGATCCGATCAGCCCTACGACAGGGCCGAATCAGGACTGTGCCCCTTACCCTGAGTCCATGACCGCCCTGGACCCACGCGACGCGGATGTCGCTCCCGCCGACATATCCGCCGTAGCGGACCCCCTCTCGAAGCCCCCGGCCCGCGACCAGGGCGGCACCCCCGACCAGGGCGGTGTGCTGGGTCCTGAGCATCGGGCGCTCAGTATCGGCATCGTCTCCGTCATTCTGCTCATCGCCTTCGAGGCGACGGCCGTCGGTACCGCGATGCCGGTCGCCGCGCGGGAGCTGAACGGGATTCCGCTGTACGCCTTCGCCTTCTCCGCGTACTTCACCACCAGCCTCTTCGCCATGGTGCTCTCCGGCCAGTGGGCCGACCGCAGCGGGCCGCTCGCGCCGCTCGCCACCGGTATCAGCGCCTTCGGGGCCGGACTGCTGCTGTCGGGCACGGCGGGCACCATGTGGCTGTTCATCCTCGGCCGCGCCGTCCAGGGTCTCGGCGGCGGGCTGGTCATCGTCGCGCTGTACGTCGTCGTCAGCAGGGCCTACCCGGAGCGGCTGCGGCCCTCGATCATGGCCGCGTTCGCCGCGAGCTGGGTGATCCCCTCCGTCGTCGGACCGCTCGCCTCCGGCACCGTCACCGAACACCTCGGCTGGCGCTGGGTCTTCATCGGCATCCCGGCCCTGGTCGTGCTGCCGCTGGCGCTCGCCCTGCCCGCGATACGCCGCAAGGCGTCGGGTCCCGCCGCCGCCGAGGGGCCCGTCCCCGCCTTCGACCGGCGCCGGATCCGGCTCGCGCTCGGGATCTCGCTGGGCGCGGGGCTGCTCCAGTACGCGGGCCAGGATCTGCGCTGGCTCTCGCTTCTGCCGGCCCTGGCCGGTGTCGCGTTCCTCGTCCCCGCCGTCCTCGGGCTGCTGCCGCACGGCACCTGGCGCGCGGCGCGCGGGCTGCCCTCCGTGGTGCTGCTGCGCGGGGTCGCCGCCGGGTCCTTCATCGCCGCCGAGAGCTTCGTACCGCTGATGCTCGTCACCCAGCGCGGGCTGTCGCCGACGATGGCCGGGCTCTCGCTCGCGGTGGGCGGCGCGACGTGGGCGCTCGGTTCGTACGTCCAGTCCAGGCCGCGCCTGGAGCCGTACCGCGAGCGGCTGATGGCGGGCGGGATGGTGCTGGTCGCCCTGTCGATCGCGACCGCGCCGAGCGTCCTCGTCGAGTCCGTACCGGTGTGGATCGTCGCGGTCGCCTGGGCCTTCGGCTGTCTCGGCATGGGCGCCGTGATCGCCTCCACCAGCGTGCTGCTGCTCAAGCTCTCGGCGCCGGAGGAGGCGGGCGCGAACTCCGCCGCGCTCCAGATCTCCGACGGGCTGTCGAATGTCCTCCTGCTGGCGGCGGGCGGCGCGGCGTTCGCGGCCCTGGGCGGTGGCGCGGTGGGCGGCCACGCCGTCTCCGCTGCGTCGGGCGCCGGGGGCTCCCACCCCGCGGCCTTCGCCGCGGTGTTCCTGCCGATGGCGGCGGTGGCACTGGTGGGGGTGTGGGTGGCGACGCGCGTACGGACCCGCTCGCTCAGTGCGGATACGGAGCCGCTGAGCGCGGACGAACCCGCGGAGTCGGGGATACCGACCCGCTGAGAAGTGCCCTTGCCACGTCCAACCGCCCTGTTAGCGTGGGCCCCTTGACCGAGGGGGCGGAGACAGCACGATGACAGTGACCACGTTTCGTATCGGAGGGGACCTGAGCGTACGGCGGCTCGGATTCGGAGCGATGCGGCTGCCGACGGAGCCGGGACCGGACCGCGAGGTCTCCCTCGGCGTCGCCCGGCGGGCCGTCGAGCTGGGCGTCACACTGATCGACACCGCCCATCTGTACGGCGGGGGAGCCAACGAGGAACTGCTCGCCGAGGCCCTGCACCCCTACGCGGACGGCCTGCTCGTCACCACCAAGGTCGGCGTCGCGCGCTCGGCGGAGACGGGCGAGTGGGGGCTCGACGGACGGCCGGAGGTCCTGCGCGAGCAGGTCGAGAACGCCCTTCGCCGGCTGCGCGTCGAGCGGCTGGAACTGCTCCAGCTGCACCGTCTCGATCCTGAGGTGCCCCTCGCCGACCAACTCGGCGCGCTGCGGGAGCTGCGGACCGCGGGCAAGATCGGCCGGCTCGGGCTGTCCGAGATCACCGTCGCGGAGCTCGAACAGGCGCGGGAGATCATCGACGTCGTCTCCGTACAGAACCGCTACAGCGTGCTCGACCGCGAGCACGAGCCCGTGCTCGCGGCCTGCGAGGCGGCGGGGATCGCCTTCCTGCCCTGGCGCCCGGTCGCCTGGGGGAAGTCGGGCGCCGACGCCGAGATCACCGCCGTGGCGGCCGAGCTCGACGCCACCCCCACCCAAGTCGCGCTTGCCTGGCTCCTCGACCGCTCGCCGGTCATCCTCCCGATCCCGGGCACCGCCCGGATCGACCACCTGGAGGAGAACGTTGCCGCGGCGGACCTCCGCCTGACCCCGGCCCACCGCGACCGTCTCGCCGCGCTCGCCCCTCCGGGCCGGCCGGCCGATCAGCCATAGCGCCCCGTCCCGCCGTACGGACTGTGGCGCCCGTCGCACCTGGCCGTTCCCCGTCCGATTCGTACCGGGGCCGCGTCGCGCCACCGGTAGGGTGGCCCGGTTGTCGTACGTACCCGCCCCACCCAGCCGACCCGCGCCGAACCGGAGACCGTGACTACTACAGCCTCCTCCCACCACCTCTCACCCGCCTTCCCGGGCCGCGCCCCCTGGGGCACCGCGAACAAACTGCGTGCCTGGCAGGAGGGTGCGCTCGGCCGCTATCTGGAGCAGCAGCCGCGTGACTTCCTCGCCGTCGCCACCCCCGGCGCCGGGAAGACCACCTTCGCGCTGACGCTCGCCTCCTGGCTGCTGCACCACCATGTCGTCCAGCAGGTGACCGTCGTCGCGCCGACCGAGCACCTCAAGAAGCAGTGGGCGGAGGCCGCCGCGCGGATCGGCATCAAGCTCGACCCCGACTACTCCGCGGGGCCGGTGAGCAAGGAGTACGACGGCGTCGCCATCACCTACGCCGGCGTCGGGGTGCGGCCCATGCTGCACCGCAACCGCTGCGAGCAGCGCAAGACCCTGGTCATCCTCGACGAGATCCACCACGCGGGCGACTCCAAGTCCTGGGGCGAGGCCTGTCTTGAGGCGTTCGAGCCCGCGACCCGGCGGCTCGCGCTGACCGGTACACCGTTCAGGTCCGACACCAACCCCATCCCCTTCGTGGCGTACGAGGAGGGCAACGACGGCATCCGCCGCTCGGCCGCCGACTACACCTACGGATACGGCAACGCCCTCGGCGACGGCGTCGTCCGGCCCGTCATCTTCCTCAGTTACAGCGGCAATATGCGCTGGCGCACCAAGGCCGGTGACGAGATCGCCGCCAAGCTCGGCGAGCCCATGACCAAGGACGCCGTCTCGCAGGCCTGGCGCACCGCGCTCGACCCGCGCGGCGACTGGATGCCCAATGTGCTGCGCGCCGCGGACCAGCGGCTGACCGAGGTACGCAAGGGCATCCCGGACGCCGGTGGTCTGGTCATCGCGACCGACCAGGACTCGGCGCGCGCCTACGCCAAGCTCATCCGCGAGATCACCGGCTCGAAGGCGACCGTCGTCCTCTCCGACGACACCGGCGCGTCGAAGCGGATCGATGACTTCAGCGAGAGCGACGACCGTTGGATGGTCGCGGTCCGGATGGTGTCGGAGGGCGTCGACGTACCGCGTCTGGCCGTCGGTGTGTACGCCACCACCATCTCGACGCCGCTCTTCTTCGCGCAGGCCGTGGGCCGTTTCGTCCGGTCACGGCGGCGCGGTGAGACCGCGTCCGTCTTCCTGCCCACCATCCCGGGCCTGCTCGGCTTCGCCGCCGAGATGGAGGTCGAGCGCGACCACGTACTCGACAAGCCGAAGAAGAACGGCGAGGAGGACCCCTACGCCGAGTCCGAGAAGGAGATGGCGGAGGCCGAGAAGCAGGAGGACGAGGACACCGGCGAGCAGGACATGCTGCCCTTCGAGGCGCTGGAGTCCGACGCCGTCTTCGACCGGGTGCTCTACGACGGCGCCGAGTTCGGCATGCAGGCCCACCCGGGCAGCGAGGAGGAGCAGGACTACCTCGGTATCCCCGGGCTGCTCGAACCCGACCAGGTGCAACTGCTCCTCCAGAAGCGGCAGGCGCGGCAGATCGCGCACAGCCGCAAGAAGCCGGACGCCGAGGCGGATCTGCTGGAGCTGCCCGCCGAGCGGCGGCCGGTGGTGTCCCACAAGGAGCTGCTTGAGCTGCGCAAGCAGCTGAACACCTTGGTCGGCGCGTATGTCCACCAGAGCGGCAAGCCGCACGGCGTGATCCATACGGAGCTGCGCCGGGTGTGCGGCGGGCCGCCGAGCGCCGAGGCGACGGCGGGGCAGATCCGGGAGCGGATCGCGAAGGTACGGGAGTGGGCCACCCGGATGCGGTGATGCCGTGGAGATATCCGGCGGACGCCGTAGCGCTGATCGAGAGAGGTCGTAGCGATTTCCGTACGCCGTGGCCATGGCGCGGGCCGGTGGCGGGCGCTGTTGGGTGTGAGGCCGTCCGGTATGGCGTGAATGATCGCTCCAATTCCGCGTTCTGTCGGATTTTGTCCGCGAATAGGGATCAACTCTCTTTCTGTGACCGGATTCTGGACGAGGTCTTCCGCTGAGCGGTGTCCGTGGTTAGTGTCCCCGCAATGTGAACGCTCCGTGGCAACTCCGCCGCGTAGCGGAGCCGGTGGTGCCGGGGCACTCCGGCGGCCTCACTCCGAAGGAGAAGGCGTCGTGACCGCGGAGACCTCCCAGACGCTCGACCGGGGACTGCGCGTCCTCAAACTGCTCGCCGACACCGATCACGGTCTGACGGTCACCGAGTTGTCCAACAAGCTCGGTGTCAACAGGACGGTGGTTTACCGACTGCTCGCCACCCTCGAACAGCACGCCCTGGTCCGCCGCGACCTGGGCGGCCGGGCCCGGGTGGGCCTCGGCGTGCTGCGGCTGGGCCGCCAGGTGCATCCCCTGGTACGGGAAGCCGCCCTGCCCGCCCTGCGCTCGCTCGCCGAGGACATCGGCGCCACCGCGCATCTGACGCTGGTGGACGGGGCGGAGGCGCTGGCCGTCGCGGTCGTCGAACCGACCTGGACCGACTACCACGTCGCCTACCGGGCCGGCTTCCGCCATCCGCTCGACCGGGGCGCCGCGGGCAAGGCGATACTCGCCGCCCGCCAGGCCGCCCTCACCGAGCCCCGCTGCACCCTCACCCACGGTGAGCTGGAGGCCGGTGCCAGCGGGGCCGCCGCCGCGCTGATCGGGGTGACCGGGATAGAGGGCAGCGTGGGGGTGGTGATGCTCGCGGACGCCGTACCCGAACGGGTGGGGCCGCGGGTCGTGGACGCGGCCCGGGAAGTGGCGGACGCGCTGCGCTGAGGGCCCGGCCCAGCGGCCGGACCGCCGCCCACGAGCACACCGTCCCGCGCGCCGGATCGCGCCAGATAGATTGACACCCGTGTTCTCTCGTCTCTCGCGCCCCGGCGCCCTCGCCCTCTGCGCCGTCCCGATCGTCGCCCTGTTCGCCGTGGTCGGGGCCGCGCCGCTGCCGTACTCCGTGGCACAGCCGGGGATGACCGCGGATGTCCTCGGCACGGACCAGGGCCGGCAGATCATCACGATCAGCGGGGCGCCCACCAGGAAGACCGAGGGACAGCTGCGGATGACGACCATCGTGGCGACCGGCCCCTCCGCCGATGTCGACTTCGGCGATGTCGTCGAGGGCTGGTTCCGTACGGACCGCGCCGTGCTGCCGCGTGACGCGGTCTACCCGTCGGGCGAGTCCGACAAGGAGATCGAGCGGCACAACATCCATGACATGGTGACGTCCCAGAACTCCGCGACGGAGGCGGCCCTCGGCCTGCTCGGCAAGGACCCGAAGACCGTCGACGTCGGCCTCCATCTCGCCGACGTCGGCGGCCCCAGCGCCGGGCTGCTCTTCGCCCTCGGCATCGTCGACAAACTCGACGGCGACGGCTCGGGCGGCGATCTGACCGGTGGCCGCAAGATCGCGGGTACGGGCACGATCACCGGCGACGGCGAGGTCGGCGCGGTCGGCGGGGTGTCCCTGAAGACCCAGGCCGCGGGGCGCGACGGGGCTACGGTCTTCCTCGTCCCGAAGGCGGAGTGCGGCGACGCCAGGACCGAGCTGCCGAAGGGGATGCGGCTGATCCCGGTCAGCACGCTGAAGGGCGCGGTGTCGGCGCTCCGGGCGCTGGAGCGGGGCGGTGACGTCCCCAGCTGCTGACAGGCGTCCCCTCGTCTCCGACGGTGCCGTGCCCCCGGCCCGCTGACAGGGTCAGCCAACAGGGTCAGCCGACGCTGTCCGACGTCAGCAGCTCGACGAGCCCCGTGAGGCCCTCCGCCCCCGCCTCATGATCGTCCGCCGGCCCCTCCGGCCCTTCCAGTCGGCGCTTCATCAGGTCGAAGTACGGGGTCAGCAGCTCAGGGCTCACCCCCTGCTCGTGCGCCGTCCCCACGAAGGTCTTCACCCCCGCGACCTGCATGGCCAGGTTGGAGACCACGTCCGACGTGTAGTCGCCGCTCTCCAACTGCTCGGCGACCTGCTCGACCGTCGGGGACATCGACATCAGCCAGCCGGTCAGCAGCGGGGTGAACTCCTTCAGCGAGATCTCGGCCTCCGCGCGCACCAGCGCGAAGGCGTGTGTGATGCCCGCGAGCATGCCGTACATCCCGCTCAGCAGCGCCACGTCCTGGAGTGCGGCATGACCGGCGTTCGCGCCGACGTAACGCGTGCCGACCGGGACCGCCAGGGCCGCCCGGTGCGTCTCGAAGAGTTCGGGCGAGCCGCTGTAGAAGACATAGCCGCCGGCCTCGGGAACCCCGATCATCGGCGGTACGGCCATGATCCCGCCGCTGAGGAAGCGGGCCCCGCGCGCCGCGGCCCACTCGCCGCGCGCCCGGGCCTGGGCCGGGGTCCCGGTGGTGATGTCCACCAGGTCCTTGCCGGTCAGGTCGGCGTCCTCCAGCGCCGCGCCGACCGAGGCGTCGTCCAGCAGACAGGTGACGACCAGCGTGTTCGCGGCCACCGCGGCGGCGGCGCTCGCGGCGGGCCTGGCGCCCTCGGCCACCAGGGCGTCGGCCCGGCCCGGCGTACGGTTCCAGACGGTCACGGAGTATCCGGCGGCGAGCCAGACGCGGGCGAAGGCCGTACCCATGGCCCCGAGCCCGAGCAGCGAGACGGAACGGGAAGAAAGTGAGGAAGGGGAAGAAGAGGAAGAAGGGGAAGAGGAAAGCGCGTCAGAAATGTTGTCGGTCATGACGAATAAGCTGGTCGACAACCCCGGGACCGACAAGTACGCACTCCGAAGTGGGTGGTTCCCCCGAGGTATGTGACCAGGTCGGACCGGAGAGAGAGGGGGGCCGACCACGATGGCGACCGTCGGCAGGCCGGGCGCGCCCGACGCGTATCACTGCGGCATCGACGCGGCCATGGATGTGATCGGCGGAAAGTGGAAGGTGCTGATCCTCTGGGCGCTGGACGAGAGCCCGCGGCGCTTCGGTGAGCTTCGCCGGATGCTCCCCGGCGTCACGGAGAAGGTCCTCACCAGCCAGCTGCGTGAGCTGGAGACGCACGGCATCGTCTCCCGTGAGGTGTACGACGAGATCCCGCCGCGGGTCGAGTACGGGCTGACCGAACGCGGTGTCGCCCTCGGGGCCGCCCTCGAACCGCTCGGCCTGTGGGGCCGGGAACACGTCCTGGGGAAGACCCCGCGAAGGGTCACCCCTTCCTGATGAAGCCCTCCCCGGCGGAGCCCCCGGCCGCGCCTCCGGCGGAGTCCTCGGCCGCCTGCTCCACCAGCGGGATGATCCGCAGCGGTACGGGGTTCTCCATGACGATCGCGGTGGCGGCCCGCACGATGCCCTCGAAACCGACGACCCGGTCGATCACCCGCTGCAGATCGGCGTTGGAGCGGGCCACGAGACGGCAGAGCATGTCTCCCTGGCCCGTGGTGGTGTGCAGTTCGAGCACCTCGGGGACGGTCGCCAGATGGGCCCGTACATCAGTGCCCTGGCCCTGCTTGATCTCCAGCGTGGCGAAGGCGGTGACGGGGTAGCCGAGGGCGGCCGGATCCACGGTCGGGCCGAATCCCCTGATCACCCCATTCGACTGGAGCCGGTCGAGCCGCGCCTGCACCGTGCCGCGGGCCACCCCGAGCCGGCGCGATGCCTCCAGCACCCCGATCCTGGGCTCGCGCGCGAGCAGCACGATCAGCCGGCCGTCGAGTCCGTCGATGCTCATGGTCCGCTCCCCAAGGCGTTGCCAAATCAAACGTAGTCATACTGTGCAGATAGCCTCGCCATTCTGGCCATCCGCTCTACACATTGCCCAGTGAATCAGCGAACTGTTGCGCACCTTGTGGAACGGCGGGAAGGTGACGCCATGGCTGACACCTCGATGCACATCGATACCGCTCCCCACACCCCGCGCGAGGCCGACCCCTTCCCGGTCAAGGGAATGGACGCGGTCGTCTTCGCCGTCGGTAACGCCAAGCAGGCCGCGCACTACTACTCCACGGCCTTCGGCATGAAGCTCGTCGCCTACTCCGGCCCGGAGAACGGCAGCCGCGAGACCGCGAGTTACGTCCTCACCAATGGGGCGGCCCGCTTCGTCCTCACCTCCGTCATCAAGCCGTCCACCGAGTGGGGCCGCTTCCTCGCGGACCATGTCGCCGAACACGGCGACGGCGTGGTCGACCTCGCGATCGAGGTGCCGGACGCGCGGGCGGCGTACGCGTACGCCACCGAGCACGGCGCCCGCGGCATCCAGGAGCCGTACGAGATCAAGGACGAGCACGGCACGGTCGTCCTCGCCGCGATCGCCACGTACGGCAAGACCCGCCACACCCTCGTGGAGCGCTCCGGGTACGACGGCCCGTATCTGCCGGGCTTCGCCACCGCGGCCCCGATCATCGAGCCCGCCGCCAAGCGCACCTTCCAGGCCATCGACCACTGCGTGGGCAATGTCGAGCTCGGGAAGATGAACGAGTGGGTCGGCTTCTACAACAAGGTCATGGGCTTCACGAACATGAAGGAGTTCGTGGGCGACGACATCGCCACCGAGTACTCCGCGCTCATGTCGAAGGTCGTCGCGGACGGCACGCTCAAGGTGAAGTTCCCGATCAACGAGCCGGCGATCGCCAAGAAGAAGTCGCAGATCGACGAGTATCTGGAGTTCTACGGCGGGGCCGGCGTCCAGCACATCGCGCTCGCCACGAACGACATCGTGGCGTCCGTACGGGCGATGCGGGCGGCGGGCGTGCAGTTCCTCGACACCCCCGACTCGTACTACGACACGCTCGGCGAGTGGGCGGGCGAGACGCGGGTGCCCGTGGAGACGCTGCGCGAGCTGAAGATCCTGGTGGACCGCGACGAGGACGGGTATCTGCTGCAGATCTTCACCAAGCCCGTCCAGGACCGGCCGACCGTCTTCTTCGAGATGATCGAGCGCCATGGCTCGATGGGCTTCGGCAAGGGCAACTTCAAGGCGCTCTTCGAGGCGATCGAGCGCGAGCAGGAGAAGCGCGGCAACCTCTGACGGAACGCGCGCCACGGAGCACTCGCGCGACAGAGCACGCGCGCCACGGAGCACGCGACCGGAACGCGCGACGCGTGCCGGGGCCGACGGCAGGCCCCGGCACGCGTCGCACCCTTCACGGTGCCGGAAGGGTTTCCTAAACCTGCGGCGGGGGCGACGGCACCCTCCGCTCCAGCGTGGGCCTCTCCGGCCCCGAGCCGTAGAAGTCCTTCGGCCCGCCCTCCTCCGGCTCACCGAGCGCCTCCAGCGCCTCCCGGGCCCTCGGTGCCAGCAGCGGCGAGAAGTGCGGATCGGTCCGCAGGGCCTCCTCGATACGGCGGCGGGCCGGACCGTACATCTCCAGCGACCGCTCGATCTCCCCGCGGTGGTACGAGAACAGCGCGCTCCGCCGCCCCGGCTCGGTCGCCTTCGTCGCGTACACCAGCGCCTCGCGCGGCCGGCCCGCCCGGTACAGGGCCCAGCCCAGCGCGTCCGCGACCTCCATGCTCCGGTGCGACCGCGCCCACTCCGCGCGCAGCCGTGAGACCGCCGCCCGGGGATCGCCGTGGTCGGCCTCGAAGCGGCCGAGGACGAGTTCCTCGTTCACTCCGTTCCCCCGTGCACGCTCGGCCCGTTCCCGCAGCGTCTCGTACTGTGTCTGCGCATCCCCGTCCAGCCCCAGCGAGTCGTACAACTCGCCCAGTTCCAGGGCGTATTCGGGCCGGGGCAGTTTGGCGAGCGCCGACTGGTACTCGCGTGTCGCCTCCTCCGTCCTGCCCAGCGAGGCCAGCGCCCTGGCCCGTCCGGCCAGTGACTGGGCCCGGCCGCGCGCCGCCGCCAGCGCCGCCTCGTGATGGCCCAGGGCCTCGGTCGGCTCACCCCGCTCCCAGGCCAGCTCGCCCAGCGTGTCCAGCGCCTTCGCGCGCTCCGCGGGTGATCCGGCGCGGGCCACCGCCTCGGTGGCCTTGGAGAGCGCGTCCTCGCGCCGGCCGCGGTCGCGGTACACCTCGGCGGCGCGGATCAGCACGGGCGCGCCCGTGTGCAGTTCGCGCAGCTTCTCCAGCGCCCTGCCCGCCTCCTTGTAGTCGCCCAGACCGGTGTACGCGTCGATGAGCACCGGATACGACGTCCATGCCGCGGGCCGCTGGGACCGTACGGACTCGCCCCACCGCTTGGCCGCGACGAAGTCATGGCGCGCGTTGGCCAGCGAGGCGAGCCCCACCTGCGCCTCCGGATTGCCCGTCAGGCTCCCCTTGCCCGGCTTGGCGTCCTCCGCGCCCCCGCCGGACCCCTTGTCCTTCCCCGGCGCCTCGCCGGGGGCGCCCGGCCGCACCGCCAGCGAACGCTGGAGCGCCCGGTCGGCCTTCGGGTAGTACGCCGGATCCGCCGCCGCGACCCCGCGCTCCACATAGGCCGAGCCGAGCACCGCCCATGCCTGTCCGTCCTCGGGGTGTGTCCGCAGCCAGCTCTCGCGCTCGCGGATGAGCGCGGTCAGATCCGACAGCGCGGCCGGCGCCCCCGCGCCCACCGCGGCCATCGCCCGCGCCTCGGGGCCCAGCTTGGCCGCCCCTTCGTCGTCGGGGACGAACAGCAGCACGCCCCCGACGAGCACCGCCCCCACGCCGGCGGCCAGCGCCGCCCTTCTGACCTGTCTGACCTGCTCCGTTTTCATGGCGTTCATGGCGATTACTGTGCGTCAATATGAAGAGCACACCCGTGCTTGCCGTTGTGGATCGCAGACGGGTTCACACCGATGGCCCCGGATGCGAGTCTGGGATCATGGACGATCTCCTCGCACAGCTGCGGGCCGGGCTCCCCGCCGAAGCCCTGATCACCGACCCCGACGTCACGGTCTCCTACGCCAACGACATGGCCAGCTTCTGCGAGGCGGGCACCCCCGCCGTGGTGGTGCTGCCGCGTACGGTCGAGCACGTCCAGCATGTGATGCGCACGGCGACCGCGCTGCGCGTCCCCGTCGTCCCACAGGGGGCCCGTACGGGGCTGTCCGGCGCCGCGAACGCCTCGGACGGGTGCATCGTCCTCTCCCTGACGAAGATGGACCGGATCCTGGAGATCAACCCCGTCGACCGGATCGCCGTCGTCGAACCGGGTGTCATCAACGCGACGCTCTCCCGTGCCGTCGGTGAGCAGGGCCTCTACTACCCGCCGGACCCGTCCAGCTGGGAGATGTGCACCATCGGCGGGAACATCGGCACCGCGTCCGGCGGGCTGTGCTGCGTCAAGTACGGCGTCACCGCGGAGTATGTCCTCGGCCTGGAGGTCGTCCTCGCCGACGGCCGGCTCCTCAGCACCGGCCGCCGCACCGCCAAGGGCGTCGCCGGCTACGACCTGACCCGGCTCTTCGTCGGCTCGGAGGGCAGTCTCGGCATCGTCGTCAAGGCCGTGCTCGCGCTCCGGCCGCAGCCGCCCCAGCAGCTCGTCCTGGCCGCCGAGTTCGCCTCCGCCGCCGCCGCGTGCGACGCCGTGTGCCGGATCATGGAGCGCGGTCACACGCCGTCACTCCTCGAACTCATGGACCGTACGACCATCCGCGCCGTCAACGCGATGGCCAACATGGGCCTCCCCGACACCACCGAGGCGCTGCTGCTCGCGGCCTTCGACACCCCCGACCCCGCGGCCGATCTGGCCGCCGTCGGCGAGCTGTGCACCGCGGCAGGCGCCACCGAAGTGGTCCCCGCCGAGGACGCCGTCGAGTCGGAACTGCTGCTCCAGGCCCGCCGGCTGTCGCTCACCGCGCTGGAGACCATCAAGTCGGCCACCATGATTGACGACGTGTGCGTGCCCCGCTCGCGTCTCGCCGAGATGCTCGACGGCACGGCGGCCATCGCCGGGAAGTACGACCTGACCATCGGTGTCTGCGCGCACGCGGGCGACGGCAACACCCACCCCGTCGTCTGCTTCGACCAGGCCGACCCGGACGAGTCACGGCGGGCCCGGGAATCCTTCGACGAGATCATGGCGCTCGGTCTCGAACTCGGCGGCACGATCACCGGCGAACACGGTGTCGGTACGCTCAAGAAGGAGTGGCTGTCGCGCGAACTGGGTCCGGTGGGACTGGAGTTGCAGCGGGGCATCAAGCGGACCTTCGACCCGCTGGGCCTGCTCAACCCGGGAAAACTCTTCTGAGGCCGCCGCACGCGTGACGGCCCCCGCGCACCGGTGGTCCGGGCGACACCTTCTACGCCTCGTCGTCCACGGACTCGTCCGAGGGCCAGGGGGCCCGCAGCCACAGCTCGTCGGCCGGCGCCGGAGTCAGCAGCGCGGCCAGCCCGTCGTCGAGGCCGAGCTGCTCGGACTCCGTACCCGGTGGCACGATCCGCAGCGTCCGCTCCAGCCACGCGGACACCGCCGCACAGGGCGCCTCAAGCAGCGCGTCGCCGTCGGGCGAGGAAAGGGCGACACAGAGGACGGTGCGCCCGTCGACCTTCGTCGGCCAGATCCGCACATCGCCGTGCCCGCAGGGCCTGAACACCCCTTCCACCAGCAGTTCGCGGGCGAAGGTCCAGTTCACGGGGTTGTCCGAGCCGATGTGGAAGGTGATGTGCACGGCGTACGGATCGTCCGTGCGATAGACCAGCCGGGCCGGGACAGGGATGCTGCGCTCGGGCGACAGCACCAGATTCAGTTCCAGTTCGCGTTCCACCACGGTGTGCATGAGCGGCACTTCCTTTCCTGGCGAGCGGCCCGACGCGGGGGCCGTACCAGTGGAGAGGCGCTACCCCGCCGACTATGACGCGACTTCGGCGATGAATTTCCGGGACTTCCGACTCGTGCGGGGCGGGCACATGCGTACGGTGTTCCGTACGCCCTGACGAACGAATCCCACCCCGGGACCTCACGCTTCGCATCGGCGTCCACGGTCCGCCGCGGGAACGCGGTCGTTTCCGCCGGTCTCCTTCCTCAGGGCCTCGTGTTCTTCGTTACTGTCCTCCTTGGACAATGGTGTGAGTGAACGGAGTTGGGGTCAGTGGCTACTCCTCCTGGTGACGGCGGGAACGTACCCCGGGAAGGGTTTTATCCGGACCCGTCCATCCCTGGATATGTCCGGTACTGGAACGGCGCCGCCTGGGTGCCCGGCACGAGCCGGCCCGCGCCGCGGGACGGTGAGGCGACGCCCGGTACCTCCCCGGCGGCCCCGGCCGGCTCCGTGCCGCCCGCCGCCGTCGAGGAGACCGGGCCGGTCTTCTTCGACGAGGACCCTCCCGAGGGACCCCGCGAGGAGCCCCGTCAGGAACCGGCGTCCGCGTGGCAGGCCGACGCCTCGCGGCAGACCGGCTTCGGCGGTGAGCGCGACGCCCGGGTGTCCTGGGGAGCGGCCCGGCCGGATCCGCGCGTTCCGGGCCCGGCGCCCGAGCCCGCCCGTGAACTGCCCGCGCCCACGCCCGGAGATCCGACCGGCGGCGCCCTGCCCGGGGTACGCGCGCTGGGTCCCGGCCCCGGCTCCGGGCCGGGGTCCGATTTCGGCCCAGGCACAGGCCCAGGCACAGGTCCGGGCCCGGGCTCCGGTGACGGTCCGCCGCCCACCGACGGTACGGTCGCGATCCGCGCCATGCGACGCGGCGTCAGGCCCGGCTCAGGAGAGGGCGCGGGCACCGGCTCCGGTACCGGCGGCGCCGAAGGCTCGGCCGATCCGCGCAGGGCACCGGCGTCTCACGACGGCGGACAGCAGTCCGTCGACAGCACCATGGCGATCCGCGCCCTGCGCGCCGCGCGCCGCGCGAAGGACGAGGACGCCCCGGCGGGCGCTACGGCGCGGTCCGAGGGCACCACGACCCCCGGCGTGCCGGCCCAGGGCGCCGACGGCACGGGCCGGGCGGCGGAGCGGCCCCGGCTTCCCGGACCGCAGCACTCCCCGCCGGCGGGCGGTCAGGGCGCGCCGGTCAGCCCCGGCGCCGGGGGCGGCGCCGCGTCCTGGGCCCAGCAGGCGCACCCACTCACGCGGCCCGACCAGCCGGAACAGCCCGTCGTGCCGTGGAAGCC
Organism: Streptomyces sp. NPDC051662; assembly: GCF_040681655.1. Lineage (NCBI taxonomy): Bacteria > Bacillati > Actinomycetota > Actinomycetes > Kitasatosporales > Streptomycetaceae > Streptomyces > Streptomyces sp. NPDC051662. The sequence goes on along the minus strand of NZ_JBFAZD010000024.1, from coordinate 40,927 downwards.
GCCGGTCAACGACCCGTTCCTGCAAGCCGCGCAGGCCCAGGCGAACGCCAGGCCCGCGGCCCTCGGCAAGCGCTTCGCGGCCCGGCTGATCGACACCGCGGTGCTGGGCGCCATCGTCGGCGCCATCGCCTATCCGCTCGTGTCCAAGGCCCTCGCCCATATCGACGACAAGATCGCGGTGGCCGAGCGGACCGGTGAGACCGTCACCGTCTGGCTGCTCGACGGCACGACGGGGGTGTATCTGGGCGCCGCGCTCGTCGCGTTGCTGGTCGTCGGGGCGCTGTACGAGGCGCTGCCGACCGCCAAATGGGGCCGCACGCTGGGCAAGAGGCTGTGCGGCCTCGATGTGCGGGACATCGAGTCCCACGAGCCTCCGGCGTTCGGCGCCGCGCTGCGCCGCTGGCTCGTCTACGGCGTGCTGGGAGTGTTCGTCGTGGGTGTCGTCAATGTGCTCTGGTGTCTGATCGACCGGCCCTGGCGGCAGTGCTGGCACGACAAGGCGGCCCACACTTTCGTGTCAGGCTGAGCGAAGGCCGGTGACCTGACACTCCTCCTGTCACCGGCCGGGGCGTTCCTCCGAACGGCGGGCAAGCCGTTGCGGGCCCTTGCCCGGCGCGATGCACTGCCCGTATGAGCCATGATCAGCCGCCGCCCGGCGAGCCCCCCGAGGAAGACCCTTTCCTCAAGAAGCCGCAGGGGCCCCCGCCCGGGGAGCCTCCGCCCGAGGGGCCTCCGCCGTCGCAGGGCCCGCCGCAGGGGGCACCGTACGACTCCCCGTACGGTGCCCCCTACGGCGGCGCCGGCGGGCAGCCGCCCCCGGGCTCGCCGTACGACTCGAACGCCTATGGCGGGGGACCGTACGGCGGCACGGATCCGCTCGCCGGGATGCCGCCGCTCGCGCCGTTCGGCACGCGGTTCCTGGCCCGGGTCATCGACGCCCTGATCATCTTCATCCCGCTGGGGATCGTGTCGCTGTTCGTCGGAGGCTGGAACACCGCCAACAACACCGGCGCGTGGGACGAGGTCACCAATCAGGTGAATACCGGCACGCAGTGGATCTGGTCGGTCGTCTCGATCGTGCTGTACGTCGGCTACGACACCCTGATGAACCGGAAGTACGGACAGACCCTCGGCAAGCGCTGGCTGAAGCTGCGCGTCGCGATGCTGAACGACGGCGCGGTCCCCGATACCGGCTCCGCGCTGCTGCGCGCGGTGGTGCTCTGGGTGCCGGCGCTGCTGTGCTGCCTCTGTATCTGGTGGGCCATCATCATCGTGTCGATCGTGACCAGCAGGCCCTACCGGCAGGGCCTGCACGACAAGGCCGCCAGGACGGTCGTGGTGTCAGCGGCGCAGTGAGGGCTGGCCCACCCGGGCCCCGGCGTGCGGTCCTGGCCGCTGAGCGCTCGTCGCCGGGGGTGTGGCGGGCCGCGGGGCGGGGGCCGTACGCGCCGTCGCGGCACGGCCGTTGACCGGGACGGTCACGGCGACCAGCAGCCCCAGGCTGAGAGCGGCGATCCCGATCACCGCGATGCCCAGACCGGCGGTGGTGCCGGAGAGCAGCAGCATGACGAGGGTGGAACAGACGACGGTGGCGGTGCCATAGGCGAGCTGTGCGGCAGTCGGACGCGGCATGGCGGAATCCGTCCCTCGGGGCGTCGTATTCGGGGGTGTTGGGGGTTTTGCGCATATCTCGCACGTACGCCGCAGGGCGGGTCGCACTGCCAAGCGACTCTACGACGGTGGATGCCCGAGCGGAGCGAGTAGTAAGCGTGACCTCACCCACGGTGCCGATGCACGGGGGGCGCATCGAGTCACGCCCCCCGCCAAGAGGCCGGATCGGTGCGCCGGTTGTCCGAAATCCTCCTACTCAGGGGCCATGTCCGGATAGCGGAACCGGAAGGCCGCATAGTGCAGTTGGCCAGTTCAAGTCAAGGTCTGTCTTTTCTTCTTCAACTCCGGTCCAATGTCGTCACTTATGACGCGCATACGCGCGCGGATCCCTCACCCCCGGTCCGCGGATCGCGTGCGCCGGGGAGGAACAGCATCAAGTGATCAGAAATCGACGGGCGAGAAGACTGTCCGCGGTGGTCGTGGCGCTGGCCGCGACCGCGGCGACGGCTTCAGCTTTCACCACGGCACAGGCCCAGAGCAACCCCACGTCCGGCTCCGCGGACGTCGAGCGCCGTGACCCGGCGCCCCAGAAGGGCCAGGTCGAACACGACTTGGACGGCCCGTTCAGCAAGCAGCAGGAGCGGCAGCGCGACGCGGCGCTCCAGCAGGTCATCGCCGGTGACGCCACCGTACAGAAGCGCGGCGGCTCCCAGGTGGTCAAGCTCGGCGACAAGAAGTACGTCGAGCTGGGCCGGGAGAAGACCGACAAGATCTTCACCATCCTCGTGGAGTTCGGCGACAAGGTCGACGACACCACGATGTACGACCCGGACGGTGCCGACGGACCGCTGCCGCCCGTCAAGAAGTACGGCGGCGAGCCTGGCCCCCAGCACAACGAGATAGCCGAGCCCGACCGCAAGGTCGACAACTCCACCGCCTGGCAGGCCGATTACAACCAGGCGCACTTCCAGGACCTCTACTTCGGTGAGGGCAAGGACGCGAGCGGCAAGCAGAAGGAATCGCTCAAGACCTACTACGAGAAGACCTCTTCCGGCCGTTATTCGGTCGAGGGCGAGGTCTCCGACTGGGTCAAGGTCGACTACAACGAGGCCCGTTACGGCTCGAACTACTGCGGCAGCAGCAACTGCGCCAACGTCTGGGACGCGGTGCGCGACGGCGTCACCGCCTGGACCGCTGACCAGAAGGCGCAGGGCAAGACGGACGCCGAGATCAAGGCGGACCTCGCCCAGTACGACCAGTGGGACCGTTACGACTTCGACAACGACGGCGACTTCAACGAGCCCGACGGCTACATCGATCACTTCCAGATCGTGCACGCGGGCGAGGACGAGTCGGCCGGCGGCGGCGCCGAGGGCGAGAACGCCCTGTGGGCGCACCGCTGGTACGCGTACGGCACCAACGCGGGCAGCACGGGTCCGGCCGACAACAAGGCCGGCGGCACGCAGATCGGCGACACCGGCATCTGGGTCGGCGACTACACCATGCAGCCGGAGAACGGCGGTCTCGGTGTCTTCGCCCATGAGTACGGCCACGACCTGGGCCTGCCCGACCTGTACGACACCGCGGGCGGCGACAACTCCACCGCCTTCTGGTCCCTGATGTCGTCGGGTTCCTGGCTGGGCACCGGCAAGGACGCGATAGGCGACCTGCCGGGCGACATGACCGCCTGGGACAAGCTCCAGCTCGGCTGGCTCGACTACGCCAAGGCCAAGGCCGCGACGAACTCCACCCACAAGCTGGGCGTCTCGGCGTACAACACCAAGAACCCGCAGGCGCTCGTCGTCGAGCTGCCCAAGAAGTCCACGACCACCAGCGTGGTGAAGCCCACCGAGGGCACCAAGCAGTGGTGGAGCGACATGGGTGACGACCTCAAGAACACCCTCACCCGTTCGGTCGATCTGACCGGCAAGTCCGCGGCGTCGCTTGAGCTCCAGGGCTGGTGGGACATCGAGGCCGACTACGACTACCTCTACGCCGAGGTGTCGACGGACGGCGGCGCCAACTACACGCCGGTCGACGGCACGGCCGACGGCAAGTCGATTCCCCGCGACGCCGCCGACAAGCCGGCGCTGACCGGTGTCTCGGGCGCGTACAAGAAGCTCGTCTACTCGCTGGACGCCTACGCGGGCAAGAAGGTCGACCTCCGCTTCCGCTACCAGACGGACGGCGGCGCGGGCGGCAAGGGCTTCACCGCGGACGAGATCAACCTGATCGCCGACGGCGCGCCGGTGTTCACGGACAACGCCGAGGGCGACGACGCGGGCTGGACCGCGAAGGGCTTCTCGCGCATCGGTGAGTCCTTCACGCAGGACTACGACCAGTACTACATCGCCGAGAACCGTCAGTACGTCTCGTACGACAAGACCCTCAAGGTCGGCCCGTACAACTTCGGCTTCACCGCGCCGCTCGACGGCAAGGTCGAGCACTTCCCGTACCAGCCCGGTCTGCTGATCTGGCAGTGGGACACCTCGCAGAAGGACAACAACACCAGCCAGCACCCGGGCCAGGGTCTGATCCTGCCGATCGACGCCCACGCCAAGCCGCTGAAGTGGGCGGACGGCACGCTGATGCGCAACAGGATCCAGGCGTACGACTCGGCGTTCAGCTGGTGGCCGACGCCCGGTCTGTCGCTGCACAAGGCGGACAAGCTGACGCGGATCGCGCCCCAGCTCGGTGTCCCGGTCTTCGACGACCGCAAGGGCACCTACTGGAACCAGGAGAACAAGGGCGGAAGCGTCCGGGTAACTGACACGAACACCAGGATCAGCATCGTCAGCCAGCCCCTGGACGGGCAGACGATGACCGTCAAGGTTGGTCCCTCGGGTAAGTAACCCCAAGTAACCGCAGGTCAAGTGTGTGATCGGCCGTCGCCCTCTAGCGGGCGGCGGCCGATCGTGTTTAGGTGCGTCCTACGATCTCTTATTGACACGATGTCTCACGGGGGAGATGAAGGACATGGCAGGCGGAGGCTTCAGCAAGCTCCCGAACGGCACGGTGGTGGTGGCACTGACCCTGCCCAGCCCGGCGGCCGAGGGCGACACGGTGCGCGTTCTGGTGCACGCCGCGAACCGGGCCCGCGCCCTGACCAGGCTGCGGAACCTGGGGCTGCGGGCGGTCTATCTGCGGGGCAACGCGGAGCCCCCGACACCGGACGAGATCACCGCGGTGCTGCACCATCCGGACGGACTGCTGTGGCGGACCACACCGGAGTGCCTGGAGCAGCTCTGGCAGCCGATACGAGCGCTGCTGCGGCCTCCGGCGCGGGCGGGGTACTGACGGGCGCCTCGGGCGGGCGTGGACGGTCGGCCGCCCGCCTCAGGCGGCGTGCACGACCGGCCGCCCGGTCAGCTCGGCGCCCGCCGCCCGCAGCTCCTCCATGGCCCGCTCCGTGGTCTCCGGCTTCACGCCCGCGGTCAGATCGAGCAGTACGCGCGTGACGAAGCCGTCACGGACCGCGTCCAGCGCCGTGGCGCGTACGCAGTGGTCCATGGCGATACCGACCACATCGACCTCGGTGACCGCACGCGCCCGCAGCCAGTCCGCCAGCGGGACGCCGTTCTCGTCGGCGCCCTCGAAGCCGCTGTACGCCGCCGTGTACGCGCCCTTGTCGAAGACCGCGTCGATGGCGCCGGAGGCGACGGCCGGGGCGAAATTCGGGTGGAAACCCACGCCCTCCGTGCCCGCCACGCAGTGCACCGGCCAGGTGTGGACGAAGTCCGGGACGGCCGGGGGCTTCGCGAAGTGATCACCGGGGTCGATGTGGTGATCACGGGTGGCGACCACATACCGGTATCCGGCGGTCGCACGGCCGATCAGATCGGTGACGGCGGCGGCCACCTCGGAGCCCCCGGCCACCGGGACGCTGCCGCCCTCACAGAAGTCGTTCTGCACGTCTACGACGATCAATGCGCGGTGCATGGCGGTCATCCTTCGATGGGGAGCGGGTGGTGCCGGGAGCGGATGGTGCCCGGGGCGGTGACGGGGACTGTTCGGGGACGTTTTCGAGCCTAGAGACTCCGTCCCCGTCGCGGGAGGGGGTGGCCCTGTCCGGGCGTGTCCGCGGAGTCCCGTCGTCCCACGGCTACCACCGCCTCATCCGCCTCGCACGTACGCGTTCCGCCACCTGCCCGGTCTCACACGTACTCGGTCGGGATCACCGGCTCGCCGCGCGACAGCTGGATCGCCGACATCGGCAGCCCCGCGCGCGCCGCGATATGCCGGTCGCGCACGGTGTCCAGCGGCTCGCGCGCGACGATCTCGCCGCCCTTGACCAGCTCCACCAGCAGCTGCCGGTCCAGCAGCTCCGGCGGTACGGGGCCCGTGCCGACCACCTCGGCCTCGGCGTATCCCTCGGCGTCCCGCCGGCGCGCGGCCCACTTGCGGCCACCGATGGAGGTCTTGCCGCCCAGTGACTTCTTCGCCACGGGATGCAGCGGGGCCTTCGGGTCGGCCGAGGTCGCACGCGCGACGATCTTGTACACCATGGAGCAGGTCGGATGCCCGCTGCCGGTGACCAGTTGGGTGCCGACGCCGTACGCGTCCACCGGTGCCGCCGCCAGCGAGGCGATCGCGTACTCGTCCAGGTCGGAGGTCACCACGATCTTGGTGTTCACCGCGCCCAGCTCGTCCAGCTGCTGCCGTACCCGGTGCGCGACCAGCAGGAGATCGCCGGAGTCGATCCGTACGGCGCCCAGCTCGGGGCCCGCGATCTCCACGGCTGTCCGTACGGCCTCGGCCACGTCGAACGTGTCGATGAGCAGCGTCGTCCCCCGGCCGAGCGAGTCGATCTGCGCCCGGAAGGCGTCCCGTTCGCTGTCGTGCAACAGGGTGAACGCGTGCGCGCTGGTGCCCACCGTCGGAATGCCGTAGCGGAACCCGGCCGCCAGGTCCGAGGTGGTGTCGAAACCCCCGACGTACGCGGCGCGCGACGCGGCGACCGCGGCCAGCTCGTGCGTACGGCGCGCGCCCATCTCGATCAGCCCGCGCCCGCTCGCCGCCGCCGCCATCCGGGAGGCCGCCGCGGCGATCGCCGAGTCATGGTTGAGGATCGACAGGATCACGGTCTCCAGCAGCACGCACTCGGCGAAGGAGCCCTCGACCCGCAGGATCGGCGAGCCCGGGAAGTACACCTCGCCCTCCGGGTAGCCCCAGATGTCCCCGCTGAAGCGGTACGAGGCCAGCCACTCAAGCGTCGCCGCGTCCACGATCCCCTGCTCCCGGAGGAAGCCCAGGACATCCGCGTCGAACCGGAAGTTCTCCACGGCGTCCAGGACGCGTCCTGTACCGGCCACGACCCCGTACCTGCGCCCCGCGGGCAGCCGCCGGGTGAAGACCTCGAAGACCGAGCGCCGGTCGGCCGTGCCCGCCTGGAGCGCCGCCCGGAGCATCGTCAGCTCGTACTGATCAGTGAAGAGCGCGGTCGACGGCACGCCCACCCGTCGCCCGCCGCCACCCTTGTCCGGATGCGCTTCGCGCGCTTCTCCCTCCGGCAAACCCAGATCCGCAGTGTTCATACGACGATGCTACCCAATACTCGTCACCTTGACGATTTCTCGTCGCCGTTTGTGCGACACGCCGCGACGGGTGGCAGCATGGTTCATGTGAGGCTGTGAATTCCGGCACGCCCCCGCAGAGAAGAAGGTCGTCCCGAACCGTGAGTGTTGCCCCGACTGAGATCGAACGCCCCGAATCGGCCGAGGAGACTTTCGCCGTCCCCGAACCCGATGTGCCCTGGGTGACGATCGTGCACAACGACCCGGTCAACCTGATGAGTTATGTGGCGTATGTCTTCCAGACCTATTTCGGCTATCCGAAGGACAAGGCGCACAAGCTGATGCTGGACGTCCACCACAAGGGTCGCGCGATCGTCTCCAGCGGCAGCCGCGAGGAGATGGAACGCGACGTACAGGCGATGCACGGATTCGGGCTGTGGGCCACCCTCTCGCAGGACCGCGCCTGATGGCCGGGCAGTTCGAGGCGATCCCCGGCGGTGGCGCCGCCGTCGCGCTCGACGAGGTGGAGATCTCGATCCTGCGCTCGCTCGCCGTGCAGTTGCTGGAGCTGATAGGGCCGGGCGACGAGCCGGCCCAGGGTGAGGACCCGCTCGCCTCGCTCTTCAGTGAGGGCCCGAGCGAGCCGCCCGCCGACCCGGCGCTGGCCCGGCTCTTCCCGGACGCGTACGGCGATGACGACGACGAACTGCGGGAGTTCTCCTCGGAGTTCAGACGGTTCACGGAGAACGACCTGCGCGGCCGCAAGCGGGAGGACGGCATGGCGCTGGTCCGCACGCTGGACGCGCTCGCCGTGGAGGAGGGGGGCGCCGCCGTACTCAAGCTGACCCCCGACGACTGCCGGCACTGGCTCGGCGCGCTCAACGATCTGCGGCTGACCATCGGCACGCGCCTGGAGGTCTCCGACGAGGACGAGGGCGGCGAGCTGTACCGGCTGCCCGACTCCGATCCGCGCAAGCCGATGGTGATGGCGTACCTCTGGCTCGGCGCGCTCCAGGAGTCGCTCGTCGAGACCCTCATGCCCTGACTCCCGCGTGTCATATGCCCGTTCCCGACAGGCCCCCTTCCGTACGCTCAGGTGACGCTCAATTCGCCATAACGATCCCGTCACCGCTCCGGCGACCTTTGCGGTTCGCGGTGCGATTTGTTCGCTTCTCCCTGTGGCCTGTGCCACAGCGCGCTCCGCTGATCGCCCGGTCCGCCGTGATAGATCTGCACGACCCCCCGGGGACGCCACCCCTGTCCCCGGGGGTGCTTCGGCCGGCCGACCGCCGGCGGCACTCCATCCATATCCGGGGGGATCGGGAACTGGTCCGCGGCCGAGTGCGGCGCGGATCTGCATGGAGAAAGGGCGCACGACCATGACCTCTGCGCAGGTCGACAAGGAGTACGGCGGCGACGGGACCGCCGGAGGACCGACCGGTGGCAGCACCCCGGAGGAGGGCTACGAGCGCGGGCTCGGCAGCCGTCAGGTCCAGATGATCGCCATCGGCGGCGCCATCGGCGTCGGGCTCTTCATGGGCGCCGGAGCGAATATCGCCAAGGCCGGACCCAGCATCATCCTCATGTACGCCCTCGCCGGCGTCGTGATCTTCTTCATCATGCGGGCGCTCGGCGAGCTGCTCCTCTACCGGCCGGTGTCCGGCTCCTTCGCGGAGTACGCCAGAGAGTTCCTCGGTCCGTTCTTCGGCTTCGCCACCGGCTGGACGTACTGGCTGATGTGGGTCGTCACCGGGATGGCGGAACTGACCGCCGCGGCCATCTACATCCACTTCTGGTTCCCGCAGATCCCCCAGTGGGTCAGCGCCCTGGTCTTCCTGGTGGTGCTCTTCGGCGTCAATCTGATCTCGGTGAAGATCTTCGGCGAGGTCGAGTTCTGGTTCTCGATGATCAAGGTCACCGCGATCATCGGAATGATCGTCATCGGTCTCGGTGTGCTCACCCTCGGCTTCTCCGACGCCGGTGACACCGCCACCGCCTCCAACCTCTGGGCCCACGACGGGATCTTCCCCAACGGCATCGGCTCCAGCCTGATGACCCTCCAGGGCGTGATGTTCGCCTACCTCGCCGTCGAACTGGTCGGCGTCACCGCGGGTGAGTCCGAGAACCCGGAGAAGACCCTTCCCAAGGCGATCAACACGCTGCCCTGGCGCATCATCGTCTTCTACGTGGGCGCGCTGACCGTCATCCTCGCGGTCGTCAAGTGGACCGAGTTCTCGGCGGGCGCCAGCCCCTTCGTCCACGCCTTCGAGAAGATGGGCATCCCGCTCGCGGCCGGCATCGTCAACTTCGTGGTGCTGACCGCCGCGCTCTCCTCCTGCAACTCGGGCATGTACTCCACCGGCCGGATGCTGCGCGACCTCGCCGCCAACAGCGAGGCGCCGAAGCTCTTCGGCAGGCTCAACTCCCGCAGGACCCCGGCGTTCGGCATCACCGTCTCCGTCGCCCTCATGGGCATCGGCGTGGTCCTCAACTACATCGTCCCGGAGAAGGCCTTCGGCTATGTGACCTCCGTGGCCACCGCCGCCGGTGTCTGGACCTGGATGATGATCCTGATCAGCCATATCCGCTATCGCCGCGGGGTACGGGCGGGCCTGCTGCCCGCCTCGTCCTTCCCCGCCCCGGGCGGTTCGGTGTTCAGCTGGGTCGCGGTGGGCTTCCTGGCCCTCGTCACCTGTCTGATCGCGTATGACGAGGACGCGCGGGTCTCCCTCTACGTGGGGGCGGTCTGGGCGGTCGGCCTCCTCGTCGGCTGGCAGTTCCTCAAGCGCCGCGCCCAGCGCGCCGTGGCGGGCGACCCCACCCGGGAGTACGCCTCCGCGGAATAGCCCCGCCGGGCCCCGCCGAGACCGTGACGGCCCCTGGAACCGGGAAACTCCCTCCCGGATCCGGGGGCCGTACTCGTCCCTTTATATTTTCTCCATGCTCACCATCACCCAGGCACTGCACGACAAGATCGTCGAGCACGCGCGCGCCGACCATCCCGACGAGGCGTGCGGCGTGGTCGCGGGCCCCGCCGGGACCGGCCGGGCCGAGCGGTTCATCCCCATGCTCAACGCCGCGCGCTCGCCCACCTTCTACGAGTTCGACTCGGCGGATCTGCTCAAGCTCTACCGGGAGATGGACGACCGCGACGAAGAGCCGGTGATCATCTACCACTCGCACACCGCGACCGAGGCGTATCCGTCCCGTACGGACATCACCTACGCCAACGAACCGGGCGCCCACTACGTCCTCGTCTCCACCGCCGACCACGACGACGCGGGCCCCTTCCAGTTCCGCTCGTACCGCATTGTGGAGGGCGAGGTCACGGAAGAGGACGTCGAGATCGTCTGAGGCGCCGGTCGCGGCGCTCAGCCGGTCTGACAAACTGAGCGCCGAACCGAGGCGGTGGGGATCAGGAAGCCGGTGTGAATCCGGCGCGGTCCCGCCACTGTGACCAAGCCCAGCTTGGCAGCCAGGAACTGACCTGCCGCCCTTCTCCCACCAGCCAGGGGACGCGGAAATCCCCCGGAGGAGGCCCTGCCGTGTCTGTGCTGTCCCGGCGCCGCCGTGCGCTCACGTCCGCCGTCATATCCGCCGTACTGCTCCCGCTCACCGCCTGCGGCGGCTCCACCACCACGGACGCGAAGGACGGCGCGCGGACCGCGACCACCGCGCCCGGCTTCCCGTACACCGTCACCAACTGCGGGGTGAGAACCACCTATCAGGCGCCGCCGAAGCGGGTCGTCACCATGAACCAGCACGTCACCGAAGTGATGCTGGCGCTCGGCCTGGAGAAGTCCCTCGTCGGCACCGCCTGGCTGGACGACCGGATCCTCCCCGCCTACGAGAAGGCGTACAGGAGCGTCCCGGTGCTCGCCAAGGAGTACCCCTCCAAGGAGCGGCTGCTCGCCGCCAACCCCGACTTCGTGTACGGCGGTTACGCGAGCGCCTTCGCCGCCAAGGACGGCCGTGGCCGCGACGACCTCAAGGCCGCCGGCATCGACACCCGGCTCAATCTGGAGAACTGCCCGAAGGACAGGACCTCGCTCGACGACGTCTACCAGGAGGTCCGGGAGACCGGCCGCACCTTCGGCGTCGCCGACCGCGCCGAGAAGTGGATCGCCGACGCCCGCACCACCGTCACGGACACCGCCGCCCTGCTCAAGGGCGTCGAACCGCTCTCCGTCTTCGTCTACGACAGCGGCGACAAGACCGCCTTCACCGCCGGCGGCAAGGGCATCGGCAACGAACTGATCACCCGCGCCGGCGGCCGCAACGTCTTCGCCGACCTCGACAAGTCCTTCGGCGACGCCACCTGGGAACAGGTCGTCGCCCGCAAGCCCGATGTCATCGTCATCTACGACTACGGCTCCACCACCGTCGCCCAGAAGAAGCAGCGGCTGCTGGAGGACCCCGTGCTCAAGGACGTACCGGCCATCAGGAACAAGCGGTTCGCCGTCATGCCGCTCTCGGACGTCGTCCTCGGCGTCCGCGCGCCCGACGCCATCGAACGGCTCGCCGCCCAGCTCCACCCCGAGTCCGTCAAGTAAGCCGGCCATGACCCGGACCACCCCGCCCGGCCACGGGCGGCTGCGCTACACCCTGGTGCTCGGCTGCCTCGCCGCCGCGCTCGCCGCCGCCGTCGTCGCGGGCCTCGCCCTCGGCTCCGTACGCATCCCGCCCGGCCAGGTGATCACCATCCTCACGGGCGGCGCCGACCCCAGCCCCTTCCGCACCATCGTGCTCGACGTACGGCTGCCCCGGGTGCTGCTCGGTGTGGTCGTCGGCGCGGGGCTCGCCGTCGTCGGCACCGTCCTCCAGGCCCTCGTACGCAACCGGCTCGCCGACCCCTTCCTCCTCGGCATCTCCTCCGGAGCGTCCGCCGGCGCCGTGCTGGTCATGGTCCTGGGCATCGCCGGGGGGATCACCACCACCGTCGCCATGCCCACCGCGGCCTTCGCCGGCTCGCTCCTCGCCCTGGCGCTGGTGTACGGGCTGGCCCGCCGACGATCCACGATGACCGGCGGACGGCTCGTCCTCGCCGGGGTCACCGTCTCGTACATCCTCTCCGCGCTCACCACCCTCATCCTGATCATCTCGGCACGCCCCGAGCACTTCCAGGAAGCCATCTACTGGACCTTCGGCGGCCTCGGCAGCGCCCGCTGGTCCACCCTGCTCCTGCCCGCGATCGTCCTCACCCTCGGCACCGCGCTGCTCATGGCGCTGGCCCGGCCGCTCGATCTGCTGCTGGCGGGCGAGGAGGACGCGACCGCACTCGGCCTGGACACCGGGCGCTTCCGCGCCGCGGTCTTCGTGCTCGCCTCCCTGGTCACCGGCGTGATGGTGGCCGCGAGCGGCGCCGTCGGCTTTATCGGACTGCTCGTGCCGCACGCCGCCAGAATGGCCGTCGGCGCGGGCCACCGCGCCCTGCTGCCGGTCGCGGCGCTGGGCGGAGCCGTCCTCCTCGTCGTCGCCGATCTCGCGGCCCGTACCGTCGCCGCGCCCCAGGACGTGCCCGTCGGCGTACTCACCGCGCTCACCGGCGGCCCGGCCCTCCTGTGGCTGATGCGCCGCCGCCCCGAAGGAGCCCCCGTATGACGGCGACACTCCGGCTCGAAGGACTCTCCTACACCGCCGACGGCCGCCGGCTCGTCGACAGCGCCGACCTCACCGCCGCCCCCGGCGAGACCGTCGGACTCGTCGGCCCCAACGGCAGCGGCAAGACCACGCTCCTGCGTTGCGTCTACGGAACGCTCCGCCCCGACCACGGACGGGCCCTGCTCGACGGCGACGACCTGCTCACCATGACCCCCAAGGCCAGAGCGCGCCGCGTCGCCACCGTTCCGCAGGACGGACAGCTGGACTTCGAGCTGACCGTCCGCGAGGTCGTCGCGATGGGCCGCTCCCCGCACAAACGCTTCTGGGAAGCCGACACCGCCGCCGACGCCGCCCTCGCGGAAGCCGCCCTCGACCGCCTCGGGATCGCCGCCCTCGCGGACCGCGCCTTCCCCTCCCTCTCCGGCGGCGAACGCCAGCGCGCGCTGGTCGCCCGCGCCCTGGTCCAGCGGCCCGCCCTGCTCGTACTCGACGAACCGACCAACCACCTCGACATCCGCTACCAGCTCGACATCCTCACCCTGATCAGGGAGTCGGGTACCACCAACCTGCTCGCCCTGCACGATCTGAACCTCGCCGCGTACTACTGCGACCGCGTCTACGTCCTCCAGGACGGCCGCATCGTCGCCTCCGGCACCCCGCACGAGGTCCTCACCGCCGAGCTGCTCGCCACCGTCTACGGGGTGACCGCCGAGGTCAGCACGCACCCCGCCACCGGCGCGCCGACCGTCGTCTATCTCCCGCCGTCCGCCTGACGGATAGGGACCGTCCGGGATACGAGATCACATGCCGGAACGCCATCCGGGAATCGATACGATGACCGCATGGTTTTCCACGACGTGAGCGACAAGACGCCGAGCACCCCGCTGCTCGTGGCGCGGCTGCACGTCGATCTGTGCCGCCTCGCCAGTGCCATCTGTCCCAGCGCTGCCGGCTGAGCGACGGCCCCGAGCGCAGCCTTCCCTTTCGGCTGTCCGCACCACGTATCCCCTCGCGCGGGGGCCCCAGCCGCGCGCCCGTCACGCCATCTCCCGATCAGGAGCCCATGTCATGGCCATCGAGGTCCGCATCCCGACCATCCTCCGCACCTACACCGACGGCGCCAAGGCCGTCGAGGGCAGCGGTGACACGCTCTCCGCGCTCTTCGACGACCTCGAAACCCGGCACGCCGGCATCCGGGAGCGGCTCATCGACCCGGCCAAGGACAACCAGCTCCGCCGCTTCGTGAACGTCTACCTCAACGACGAGGACGTCCGCTTCCTCGACGGCGTCTCCACCCAGCTCGCCGACGGCGACAGCGTGACCATCCTCCCGGCCGTGGCCGGCGGCGCGCTCGAAACGTACCCGGCCTGATGCGGTACGACTCCCCGCTGGCGGCGGTCGGCAACACGCCCCTGGTCCGGCTCCCACGGCTCTCGCCGTCGGACGACGTCCGGATCTGGGCCAAGCTGGAGGACCGCAACCCGACCGGCTCGATCAAGGACCGGCCCGCGCTGCACATGGTCGAACAGGCCGAGAAGGACGGGCGGCTCACCCCGGGCTGCACGATCCTGGAACCCACCAGCGGCAACACCGGCATCTCACTCGCCATGGCGGCCAGGCTCAAGGGCTACCGCATCGTCTGTGTGATGCCGGAGAACACCTCGCAGGAGCGGCGCGACCTGCTCGCCATGTGGGGGGCGGAGATCGTCTCGTCCCCGGCGGCGGGCGGTTCCAACACGGCGGTACGGGTCGCCAAGGAGCTGGCGGCCGAGAACCCGTCCTGGGTGATGCTCTACCAGTACGGCAACCCGGACAACGCGGGCGCCCACTACGCCACCACCGGCCCGGAGATCCTGGCCGATCTGCCCTCCATCACCCACTTCGTGGCGGGCCTGGGCACGACGGGCACGCTGATGGGCGTGGGGCGCTATCTGCGCGAGAACGTCGAGGGCATCCAGATCGTCGCCGCGGAGCCGCGCTACGACGACCTGGTCTACGGCCTGCGCAACCTGGACGAGGGCTTCGTCCCCGAGCTGTACGACGCGTCCGTCCTGACGACCCGCTTCTCGGTCGGCTCCGCGGACGCGGTCACGCGTACCCGTGAACTGCTCCAGCAGGAAGGTATCTTCGCGGGGGTCTCGACGGGGGCGGCGCTGCACGCGGCGATCGGTGTCGGCCGGAAGGCGGTGAAGGCCGGCGAGAGCGCGGACATTGTGTTCGTGGTCGCGGACGGGGGCTGGAAGTACCTGTCGACGGGTGTCTACACGGCGGCGACGACGGAAGAGGCGATCGAAACGCTCCAGGGCCAACTCTGGGCGTGACGCCTCCCGGCGGTGCGCCTCCCGGCGGGGGGTCGTTGTTCGGGTCTGTCTCGGCTCGGGCCGGTGGTGGTGTGCGGTGCGCCTCCGGCGGGGTGCGGGTGCGTGGCCGGGTGCGGGTTGTCGCCGGGGTGCGCTCCGGGCCTCGCGTCCGGGACTGCATGATTTACGGCGCGCAGCAGCCGGACGTCTAGACACTGGCGTTCGCGCGCCACAAATCACGCTCTACGTCCCGGACACGATCCCTGCGCGCCCCCCTTCATCGCCCGCACAGGCAGCCCGGCCGGGCACGAGGGCGAGTGTGACCACCGGGGGGAGGGGGTCGGGGTCGGAGGAGGTGCGTGTCCGGACACTAAAGCGTGATTTGTGGCGCACGGACGCCCGAACCATCGACTGGGCAGGGTCGCGCCGTAAATCATGCCGTCCGGACATGTACCTCCGGAGGCCCCGGCCCCCGGCACCACAACGCACCCGCGCCGAAGGCGCACCCGCCCCGGCCCCCCGCCGGAGGCGCACCGCACCCCGCGCCACGCCCCCCCCGCCGGAAGGCGCACCGCACCACACCACGACCCCCCGCCGGAAGGCGAACCGCCCACGCCGAACCGGTGACAGGCCAGGTGAGTTCCCCCACAACGGCCCACTGTGGAGGAGCGACCGGCCCTTTCGCGCCTTACGCTCGACGAACCGCACGACCCCCGTCGCCCCCCTTCCATGCCACGGAGGTTCCCGCTCCATGAAGCTCACCGTCGTCGGCTGTTCAGGCTCGTTCCCCTCCGCGGGATCGGCCTGCTCCAGCTACCTCGTAGAGGCCGACGGCTTCCGGCTGCTCCTCGACATGGGTAACGGCGCCCTGGGCGAGCTGCAGCGCCACGTTGGTCTCTACGACCTCGACGCCATTTTCCTCAGCCATCTCCACGCTGATCACTGCATCGACATGTGCGCCTACTTCGTCGCCCGTTACTACCGGTTCGACGGCGGACGGTGTGACGCCATGCCCGTCTACGGCCCCGAGGGCACCGAGCAGCGCCTCACCACGGCGTACGCGGACACGCCCTCCGACAAGTCGATGAGCGAGGTCTTCGACTTCCACACGCTCAAGCCGGGCTCCTTCGACATCGGCCCCTTCTCGGTACGGACGGAGAAGGTCGCGCACCCCGTCGACACCTTCGCCATCCGGGTCGAGCACGGCGGCCGGTCGCTCACGTACTCGGGGGACACCGGTGTCTGCGAGCCGCTGGTGGAGCTGGCGGAGGATACGGATCTGTTCCTCTGCGAGGCGGCCTTCACGCACGGCAAGGAGGATGTCGTCGGCCTCCATCTGAATGGCCGTGAGGCCGGCGCCCATGCCGCGCGGGCGCGGGCGCGCAGGCTTGTGCTCACGCATATCCCGCCCTGGACGGACGCCGAGCGGAACCTGGCCGACGCGCGCGATGTGTACGCGGGCCCGGCGGAGCTGGCCGTTCCCGGCACGGTGTACGAGATCTGACGGACGGCCGGGCCCACGCACAGCCGTGGGCCCGGCCGTTCCTGACAACGGCCGGGCCCACGGTGTGTGCGGAGAGGCTACTTCGCCTCGGCCTTCTGCAACTCGGCGAGTTCCTCGTCGCTCTCCCGGCCGGGCGTCGGGATATTGAACTTGGTGATCGCGAAGCGGAAGATCGCGTAGTAGAGCGCCGCGAAGCAGAGGCCGACCAGTGCCAGCCCCCAGGGGTTGGTCGCGATGCCCAGGTTGAGGGCGAAGTCCACCGCGCCGGCCGAGAAGCCGAAGCCGTCCTTCATCCCGAGGGCCCAGGTCAGCGCCATGGAGACACCGGTCAGCACCGCGTGCACCGCGTACAGCGCCGGCGCGATGAACATGAAGGTGAACTCGATCGGCTCGGTCACACCCGTGACGAACGCGGTGAGCGCGAGCGACAGCATCATGCCGCCGACGACCTTGCGGCGCTCGGGGCGGGCGCAGTGGACGATCGCCAGACAGGCCGCCGGAAGGGCGAACATCATGATCGGGAAGAAGCCGGTCATGAACTGTCCGGCCGTCGGGTCGCCCGCCAGGAAGCGGTTGATGTCGCCGCTCTTGCCCTCGAACGTGCCGGCCTGGAACCACGGGAACGAGTTCAGCAGGTGGTGCATGCCCACGGGGATCAGCGCGCGGTTGGCGACACCGAAGATGCCCGCGCCCACGGCGCCGGAGCCGACCAGCCACTCACCGAAGTTGTGCAGACCCGCGCCGAGTACCGGCCAGATATAGCCGAAGACGATGCCGATGATCAGACCGGCGAAGGCGGAGAGGATCGGTACGAGGCGACGGCCGCCGAAGAAGCCCGCCCAGTCGGGCAGCTTCGTCCGGTAGAACCGCTGGTAGAGCAGCGCGACCACGACGCCCATGACGACCCCGCCGAGGACCTTCGCGTCGACGGGCGCGTCGTTCATGACTATCTTGCCGTCGACCACCGCCGCGACCTTGGGCAGATTGGAGTCGGTGAAGGTGGCCAGCACGTTCTTGAAGACGAGGTAGCCGGTGACGGCGGCCAGCGCGGTGGAGCCGTCCGCCTTCTTGGCGAAGCCGATCGCGATGCCGACCGCGAAGAGCAGCGGCATGTTGTCCAGGATGGCGTTGCCGCCCGCGGCCATGAACGAGGCGATCTTGGTGATGAACGCCGGGAACGAGTCACGGCCGAGCATGTCGGCGTTGCCGAGGCGCACCAGCAGGGCGCCGGCGGGCAGGACGGCGACGGGGAGCATCAGGCTGCGGCCGATACGCTGCATCACGGCCATCGCGCCGCTGCCCTTGCTCTTGCCCGCCGAGGGCTTCTTGTCCGCCGAAGCGGCGGCGCTGGCCGTGGACATCAACTTCCTCCAGGGGGAACACGGCACACGGCCGCGTGGTCTACACCATCAGTGGTGTAGACCAGTTGTAGCACGGTGTGAATCACATAAGGAACCTTCGCAGCGATGTTCGGCGACGACTATGGCCCAGGCCACAGTCCGCGGCTTCAGGGCTGGGTGTTCTGCTTCTCCACGGCCTCTTCCAGCTCCTCGGGCTCATTCCCCGGGGTCGGGATGTCGAACGCCCTGATCGCGACGCGGAACACCACGTAGTACACGACGGCGAAGCACAGGCCGATCGGAATGATCAGCCAGGGCTTGGTGTCGAGGTGCCAGTTGACCACGTAGTCGATCAAGCCGGCCGAGAAGCTGAACCCCGCGTGCACCCCCAGCGCCCAGGTGATCGCCATCGAGGCGCCGGTGAGCAGCGCGTGCGCGCCGTACAGCAGGGGCGCGGCGAACATGAAGGAGAACTCCAGGGGCTCGGTCACGCCCGTGACGAACGAGGTCAGCGCGAGGGAGGCCATCAGGCCCGTCACCCTCTTGCGGTGCTCGGGGCGCGCGCTGTGCGCGATGGCGAGCGCGGCGGCCGGCAGACCGAACATCATGATCGGGAAGAACCCGGACATGAACTGGCCGGCCGAGGGGTCCCCGGCGAAGAACCGGGTCAGATCGCCCATCACGACGGTGCCGTCGGGCTTGGTGTACTCACCGGCCTGGAACCAGAAGAAGGTGTTCAGGAACTGGTGCAGGCCGATGGGGATGAGCAGCCGGTTGGCGACCCCGAAGATGCCCGCGCCCCACGCGCCCAGATCGATCAGTTGCTTGGCGAACGCGGTCAGCGCGTCCCCGACCGGCTGCCACAGCAGCCCGAAGGCCACGCCGAGGAGGGTGCAGATGAAGGCCATCAGGATCGGCACCAGGCGCCGGCCGTTGAAGAAGCCGAGCCAGTCGACCAGTTTCGTACGGTGGAACCGCTGCCAGACGACCGCCGTGAGCAGCCCGATCAGAATGCCGCCGAGCACACCGGGGTTCTGCGGGGTGCCGTCGGGCGTCGCCTTCGTCACCGAACCGCCGACCGGGAAGGCGGCCAGCACACCGTGGTAGACGAGGAAGCCGACGACCGCGGCGAGCGCGGTGGAGCCGTCCGCCTTCTTGGCGAAACCGATCGCCACTCCGATGCAGAAGAGCAGCGGCAGCCCGAACGCGCCGTCCAGAATGGCGCCGCCGCCCAGGCTGAGCACCTTGGCGGTCTTGTCCCAGAACGGACCGTGCAGATACGCGGCGAAGAGATTCCCCAGGCTGACGAGCAGCCCGGCGGCGGGCAGTACGGCCACCGGGAGCTGGAGACTGCGGCCGATCTTCTGAAGCCCTTGGAACAATCCGTTCCGCCAGTTCTTCCCCGACGGCGCCGGCCTCCGCCGCGGCGCTGCCGTGCTGTCGGAGCTCATCGGCACCCTCTCGTCGGTCCCTACTGGTGTAGACCAGTTGCGATAGGCTCCCGAGGGCCGGTCGCGGGCGGGGCGCCGTTGATCGTCATCATTGGGTACGCGGTGAACGCGCGCCCGTGAAGATGGTCCAACCGTGCGTTACCGTGACGAAACGGTTCACAGTGCTTTTCGGACAGTCAGTTCGACAGTCAGGGAGAAAGACATGGCCACCAAGGCTGAGAAGATCGTCGCCGGGCTCGGCGGACTCGACAACATCGAAGAGGTCGAGGGCTGCATCACCCGCCTGCGCACCGAGGTCGTCGACCCCGACCTCGTCGACGAGACCGCCCTGAAGGCCGCCGGCGCCCACGGTGTCGTGAAGATGGGTACCGCGATCCAGGTCGTCATCGGCACCGACGCCGACCCCATCGCCAGTGAGATCGAAGACATGATGTGAAGCGCTGACAGCCACTCAGAACCACCCCAAGGGCCTGATCCGGACCACCGGAACAGGCCCTTCGCACAGGTCCCTATAGGCTCAAGCCCATGTCTCGTATCGATGGCCGAACCCCCGAACAGCTCCGTCCCGTCACCATCGAACGTGGATGGAGCAAGCATGCCGAGGGCTCCGTCCTCATCTCCTTCGGCGACACGAAGGTCTTCTGCACCGCCTCGGTCACCGAGGGCGTCCCGCGCTGGCGCAAGGGCAGCGGCGAAGGCTGGGTCACCGCCGAGTACTCGATGCTGCCGCGCTCGACCAATACCCGCGGCGACCGTGAATCCGTACGCGGCAAGATCGGCGGCCGTACCCACGAGATCAGCCGCCTCATCGGCCGGTCCCTGCGCGCCGTCATCGACTACAAGGCGCTCGGCGAGAACACCATCGTCCTCGACTGCGATGTCCTCCAGGCCGACGGCGGCACCCGCACCGCGGCCATCACCGGCGCCTATGTCGCCCTCGCCGACGCCGTCGCCTGGGCCCAGGGCAAGAAGATCGTCAAGGCCGGCCGCCGTCCGCTCACCGGCACCGTCGCCGCCGTCAGCGTCGGCATCGTCGACGGCACCCCCCTCCTCGACCTCTGTTACGAGGAGGACGTCCGCGCCGACACCGACATGAACGTCGTCTGCACCGGTGACGGGCGCTTCGTCGAGGTCCAGGGCACCGCCGAGGCCGAGCCCTTCGACCGCAAGGAACTGAACGCGCTCCTCGATCTCGCCACCGGCGGCTGCGCCGACCTCACCGCGATCCAGAACACGGCGCTCGACCAGACCCTCTGAGCCGGGCCTCCGGGTAAAGACGCAACCAAGAAGAACCCCGGGGCGTCTCCCCCCACACGGGCGCACGGACCGAACCGTGCGCCCGTCCACACCTCGGAGAGGAAACGCGCCATGTCCGCCGCGCCGATACGCCGACGCCGCATCACCCTGGCCCTCGCCGCCGCCGCACTCGCCCTGCCCCTCACGGCCGGCTGCGGCGCCCTCGACAAGGCGCTGGACTGCGTCAAGACCGCCGACGCCATCGCGGGCAGCGTCAACGACCTCCAGCAGGCCGTCTCCAACGCCGGGGACAACCCGCTCAAGATCGACGAGACGCTCAACGACATCGACAACAAGCTCGACACCCTCGGGGACCAGACCGACAACGCGGATCTGAGCAAGGCCGTCGACGACCTGGGCAAGGGCGTCGACAACGTCCGTACGTCCGTCAAGAACGGGGAAACCGCCCCCGACCTCACCCCCATCACCGACGCGGCGTCCGAAATCGGCAAGATCTGCACCCCGTGACCGGCCCCCGCCGGCCCGGTCCGATACTGGCCGGTCCGATACTGGGGGCATGACCCGCCTGATCCTCGCCACCCGAAACGCCGGGAAGCTCACCGAACTCCGGGCCATCCTCGCCGACGCGGGTCTGCCCCATGACCTCGTCGGCGCGGACGCCTACCCCGATATCCCCGACGTCAAGGAGACCGGCGTCACCTTCGCCGAGAACGCGCTCCTCAAGGCGCACGCCCTCGCCGACGCCACCGGCCTCCCGGCCGTGGCCGACGACTCCGGCCTCTGCGTCGATGTCCTCGGCGGCGCCCCGGGCATCTTCTCCGCCCGCTGGGCAGGCACCCACGGCGACGACACCGCCAATCTGAACCTGCTTCTGGCCCAGCTCTCCGACATCGCCCCGCCCCACCGCGCCGCCCACTTCTTCTGCGCCGCGGCCCTGGCTCTCCCTGACGGCACGGAACGCGTGGTCGAGGGCCGCCTCCTGGGCACCCTCCGGGAGTCCCCGTCCGGCGCGGGCGGCTTCGGCTACGACCCGATCCTCCAGCCGTCCGGCGAAACCCGCACCTGCGCGGAGCTGTCCCCGGCGGAGAAGAACGCGATCAGCCACCGCGGCAAGGCGTTCCGGGCGCTGGTCCCGGTCGTACGGGAGCTCCTGGGCTGACGGCCGGGAGCACGGAAACGGCCTGCGTATCAATCCTTTGATTCGCAGGCCGTTCATGTGCGGCGGAAGGGATTCGAACCCTCAAGCCCTATCACGGGCCACAGATCCTAAGTCTGCTGCGTCGCCATTGCGCCACCGCCGCCAGCCGCCTGCCATCGTACCGGGCAGGCGGCTGAACGTGGGTCAGAACCTGGGCTCGGGGGACTGCGACTCCACCAGTGCCACCGCTTCCGCCTTCGTCGCGACCGACGGCGGTGAGCCGTCCAGCGGGCGCTGAGCCGTTTCCTTCATACGGGACACCGCGATCACGCCCACCAGCGCCGCCGCCATCGAGTAGTACGCCGGCATCAGATTGTCGCCGGTCAGACTGATCAGACCTGTGATCACCAGCGGGGTCGTGCCACCGAAGAGGGACGCGGAGAGGTTGTAGCCCACCGAGAGCGAGCCGTATCTGACCTCCGTCGGGAACAGCGCGGGGAGCGCGGCCGACATCGTGCCCAGGAGGCAGACCAGGGACAGGCCCAGCATCAGGACGCCCGCCGTGATCGCCGGGATGCCACCCTGCTTGATCAGCAGGAACGCGGGCAGCGAGAGGAAGACGAAGCCGAGCATGCCCGCCATCAGCAGCGGCTTGCGGCCGAAGCGGTCGTTGAGCCTGCCGACCTGATTGATGATCAGCATCAGGAAGGCCATCACGGCCAGCAGGGTGAGCAGCCCGTGTGTCTCGCTGTAGCCCAGCTCGTCGGAGAGATACGTCGGCATGTACGACAGCAGCATGTAGTCCGTGATGTTGTACGCGCCGACCAGCGCGACGCACAGGATCAGCGAGGGCCAGTACTGCCGGAAGATCTTGGCGAGGTCGCCCTTGGTGGTGGTCTCCACCGAGTCCGCCGCCTCGAAGACGCGCGCGGTGTCCGACTCCAGTCTCCGGAACGCGGGCGTCTCGT
The DNA here is from genome assembly GCF_040681655.1 of Streptomyces sp. NPDC051662. Classification (NCBI taxonomy): domain Bacteria; kingdom Bacillati; phylum Actinomycetota; class Actinomycetes; order Kitasatosporales; family Streptomycetaceae; genus Streptomyces; species Streptomyces sp. NPDC051662. The sequence continues at coordinate 18,244 of NZ_JBFAZD010000024.1, read as the reverse complement.
CGAGCCGCAGCCGCAGATACAGGCCGATCAGCCCCAGCGGCCCCGCGACCAGGAACGGGACGCGCCAGCCCCAGGCCCGCATGCCGTCAGGGCCGAGCGCCGCGGTCAGCACGGTGACCAGGCCCGCCGCGCCGATGTATCCGGCGAGGGTGCCGAACTCCAGGAAGCTGCCGAAGAATCCCCGGCGCTTGTCGGGGGCGTACTCCGCGATGAACGTCGACGCGCCGCCGTACTCGCCGCCGGTGGAGAAGCCCTGGACCAGCCGGAAGAAGATCAGCAGGACCGGGGCCCAGAAGCCGATCGAGGCGTACGAGGGGATCAGCCCGATGGTGAAGGTGCCGATCGCCATCATGATCATGGTCAGGGCGAGCACCTTCTTACGGCCGAGCCTGTCACCCATCGGGCCGAAGAACATGCCGCCGAGCGGCCGTACGAGAAAGGCCACGGCGAACGTGGCGAACGAGGACAGCAGCTCGGCCGTGGAGTTCCCCGACGGGAAGAAGACCTGCCCGATGGTGACGGCGAGATAGCTGTAGATGCCGAAGTCGAACCACTCCATGGCGTTGCCCAGGGAAGCGGCCTTCACCGCCCGCTTGACCGCCGCCTCGTCGGTGACGGTGATGTCGGACCGCCGCAGCTTGGGGTTCTCGCGCTGTCTGATGGTGCGGAAGAGGGTCGGGTGGCGTTTGACCGCGGCGGGGTCGACCGTCTTCTCGCGCTTCTTCTCGTGCTTCCGGCCGGCCAAGGAGCGGTCCTTTCCTCGGGCGAGTCAGGCCAAGGGATCCTTCCGCGCGGTCGTGGCGATCGCGAACCGAGGTCCCACCGGAGTGGGACCTCGCTCACAGCGGCTCATGGCGAACCGTCGGACGCCGGGATCCTCGGAAGCCGGGATCCTCAGATACCTCAGATACCGAGGTCCTTGATGATCTTCGCCACATGGCCGGTGGCCCGCACGTTGTAGAGGGCCTGCTCGACCTTGCCGTCCTCGTCCACGATGATCGTCGAGCGGATCACACCGGTCACGGTCTTGCCGTACATCTTCTTCTCGCCGAAGGCGCCGTATGTCTCCAGGACGGCCTTGGAGGGATCGCCGACCAGGGTGACCTTGAGGTTCTCCTTGTCGCGGAACTTCGCGAGCTTCTCCGGCTTGTCGGGGGACACCCCGATGACGTCGTAGCCCGCGCCGGCCAGCAGGTCGAGATTGTCCGTGAAGTCGCACGCCTGCTTGGTGCAGCCGGGGGTGAGCGCCGCCGGGTAGAAGTAGACGATGACCTTGCGGCCCTTGTGGTCGGCGAGCGATACGTCGTTGCCGTCGGCGTCGGGCAGGGTGAAGGCGGGGGCGGTGTCGCCGGGCTGGAGGCGCTCGCTCATGGTTCTCCTCGATGGAGCTGGGTGGACATCGGGCTGTACGCCGCCGAGCGTAATCGGGGGTGCCGCCGGGTGCGCTGACGACGGAGCTGACAGACTGTCGGCGAAGGACTACCGGACACGACGACGGAGGCAGCGCGGTGTCGGATTCCAGGACCCCGGCGCAGATCGAGGCGGACATCGTCCGCAGGCGCGGACAGCTCGCCGAGACACTCGACGAGATCGGGGTGCGGGTGCACCCGAAGACGATCGTCGGCGACGCCAAGGCCAAGGTGGTCTCCACGGTGGATCAGACGGCCGGGCGCGCGTTCGTGGCCGTGAACAGGACGTTGGCCGGCGTACGGGCATCGTTCGTCAAGGACGACGGCGCGCCGCGGCTGGAGCGGCTGGTGCCGGTGGCGCTGGTGGCGGTCGGGCTCGTGGGGCTGTTGGTGGTGTCGACGAGGCGCCGCAAGCTTTGATCCGCCCCTGTGGCGTGCGCCGGCGCCCCGGGCAGGTAGGTTCTGGGGCGTGAGCGACAACTCCCACAACCCACACGACCAACACGACAAACTGCCCATCCGGATGCTCCATGACCGTGTGCTGGTCAGGACGGACATCCCGGAGGGCGAGCGGCGTTCGTCCGGCGGCATCCTCATCCCCGCGACGGCGGAGGTCGGCCGGCGGCTGGCCTGGGCCGAGGTGGTGGCCGTGGGGCAGAACGTACGGACGGTGACGCCGGGGGACCGGGTGCTGTACGACCCCGAGGACCGCGCCGAGGTCGAGGTGCGCGGGGTGGCGTACGTCCTCATGCGCGAGCGCGATCTGCACGCCGTCGCGGCGGACCGGTTCGAGGGGTCCGAGGACTCCACCGGGCTCTATCTGTAGCCCTTCGCCGGGGTCTCCGGGGGTTTGCTACCTTGGGGGGACCCCGACGAGACGCGCCGTACCGGGACAAACGAAAGACGACGCACCTGTTGTCCGTGTTTTTCGTTGCCGGAGGTGCCGTCATGGCGTGGGTTCTGTTGATTGTCGCCGGTCTGCTTGAGGTCGGCTGGTCGATCGGGATGAAGTACACCGAGGGGTTCACCCGGCTGTGGCCGAGCGTGTTCACCGGCGTCGGCATCGTCGCCAGCATGCTGTTGCTGTCGCATGCGGCGAAGACACTTCCGATCGGTACCGCGTACGGCGTGTGGGTCGGTATCGGCGCGGCCGGTGCGGCGGTGCTCGGCATGGTGGTGCTGGGGGAGCCGGCGACCGCCGCCCGGATCTTCTTCGTCTGTCTGCTGCTGGTGGCCGTGGTCGGGCTGAAGGCGACCTCGGGCCACTGATGCGAGGCCGTGGCGCCCGGCCGCCGCTGTCAGGCGCCCGGCGCGTCGGACAGGGAGGTGCGGGCGCCCTGACCGTCGCCCGCGTCTCCCCTGCCGCCCCCGCCCGTGGCGCCCGCGCCCGTACTGCCCTTGGCCGACGCTCCTCCCGTGCCGCCGCTGGTCGCGCCGCCGCCCTCGGACCGTCCCGGTGGCAGGCCCTGGGGCTGACCTGCCGGCCGCCCCGCCGACTGACTCTGGCTCCGGCCCTGCTCGGAGCTCTGCGACCGGCCCTGGGCGGGGCCGCCGTCCGCACCCGGCCCGCCCTGGTCCTGGCCTTTCGTCTGTCCCGGGGACTGGCCCGGGGGCCGGCCCGGTGCCGCGGACTGGGCGGCTGCCGGGTGTGAGCCTTTCGGCTTGCCGGGCGGGCCCGCCTGCTCCTCGTCCGAGGACGACTCCTCGGAGTCCTCCTCCAGCCGCAGATCGAAGTCCCGCGCCGGGCTCTTGCGGAGAGCCGCGGCCGTGTACCGGCCCCAGATCTCGGCCGGCGGTCCGCCGCCGTTGACGCGCTCGCGGCCGAGCGCCCCGTACAGCGACTTCTGCGCGGCGGTCACCGGATCGGCGCCCATGACCGCGACGACCGTCGCCAGGTCCGGGGTGTAGCCGGCGAACCAGGCCGCCTTGTCCTCCTCCGCCGTGCCCGTCTTGCCGGCCGCGGGGCGGCCCGCGGACTGGGCGGCGGTGCCGGTTCCCTCGGCGACGACGCCGCGCAGCACGGCGGTGGTGGTGTCGGCGGCCTGACGGCTGATGACCTGCCTGACGTCCTGCTTCGGCAGGGCGACGTCCGTACCGTTCCTGGTGATGTTGTCGACCAGCGTGTACATGCCGTGCCTGCCGTGGTTGGCGAGGGTCGCGTACGCCTCCGCCATGTCGAGTACGGAGGCGGTGGCCGGGCCGAGCGCGATGGAGGGGGTCGCGGTCAGGTCGGGGGTGTTCTCGGGGAGACCGAGGGCGACGGCGGTCTTCCTGACCGTGCCGGGGCCGACGTCCTGCGCCATCTGCGCGTAGACGGCGTTGACCGAGTAGTCGGTGGCGGTCTGCACGGAGATGGGCCCGTAGTTGGTGTCGTCCTCGTTCGCCGGGGAGTAGTCGGTGGGGCCGTCGGGGCCCTCGACCATGTGCTCGTTGTCGCCGTCGTAGACGGTGTACGGGGTGATCGGTTCGCCGTACAGGGTCTCTGAGCCGTTCTCGACGGCGGCGGCGAAGACGAACGGCTTGAAGGTGGAGCCGACCTGGTAGTCACGGCGGGTCGCGTTGTTGACGTACTGCTTGGTGTAGTCGATGCCGCCGTACATGGCGACGACCTTGCCGGTCTTCGGTTCGATGGAGACGCCGCCGACCCGGACGACGCGGTCCGCCTTGCGGCCGGCTTCGAGCTGTGAGGTGACCTGCTGCTCGACGGCGGCGGTGAAGGCTTCCTGCTTCGCGCGGTCCAGGGTGGTGGTGATCCGGTAGCCGCCGGCGGCCAGGGTCTTCTCGTCGATGATCTTGTTGCTGGTGAGATGGTCCTCGACGGCCTGGACGATATAACCGCGCTGCCCGGAGAGCCCGGTGCCGGCGTGCCTGATCTTGCCGGGCTTCGGGAACTTCATCTTGCGGCGCTCGGCGGGGCTGAGCCAGTCCTCCTTGACCATGCCGTCGAGGACGTATTTCCAGCGTGCGACGGCGGCCCGCTTGTTCTCGGGGTGGAAGACGACGTCGAACTCGCTGGGCGCGTTGAGCAGGGAGGCCAGATAGGCGCCCTCCGCCGTGTTGATGTCCTTCACGTCCTTGCCGTAGTACGCCTGGGCGGCGGCCTGGACGCCGTACGCGTTACGGCCGAAGTAGCTGGTGTTGAGATAGCCCCGGAGGATCTGCCCCTTGGTCGCCTCGCGGTTGAGCTTGATCGCGATGAAGAACTCCTTGGCCTTGCGGACGATCGTCTGTTCCTGGCCGAGGTAGTAGTTCTTGACGTACTGCTGGGTGATGGTGGAGCCGCCCTGGGTGCCCTTGCCCGTGAGGGTGTTCCAGGCGGCGCGGACCATGCCCTGCGGGTCGATGGCGGGTTCGTTGTAGAAGCCGCGGTCCTCGGCGGCCAGTACGGCGAGCTGTACGGTCTTCGGCACCTGCGCGAGCTTGACGTTCTCGCGGTTGACCTCGCCGTCGCGGGCGAGCTGCGTGCCGTCCGCGTACAGGTACACATTGGACTGGGCAGTGGCGGCGGCGTTGGCGGGCGGGATGCTGACGAGCTTGTAGCCCAGGACGAAGCCGCCCATGAGGATGAGCCCGAAGATCAGTAATCCGCCGAACAGCGTGCGCCGGTTCGGGAGGGCGCTGCGCCAACCGGTGCGGGGACGCACGGGCCGCCCGGCCTTCCCGCCCGGCCGGCCGGGGGCGGAGTGGGGGGCCGAGGGGTCCCGTGGGGCCCAGCCGTGTTGCTGTGGCTCGTCGCTCATATCAGTGGAGACTCCTCGGCCGCGGACGGCGGTTCACTTCCGGCATAACGGTGTCGTACCAGGCGATTAGCGTTTCAAGCCCATGAAACGCTGTGTACTCACAGGAAACACGGACAGAACGGTGGGGCGCCGACAGCCGGATAACCGGTCGCGGCGGCCGGTCCCCGTGGGCTAGGGTCGTGCGCTTTGGTGCCAGGACGCCGACGACGCGCTGATGGAGTGGGGGAAATGGTGTGGGGGAGGGGACTGTGGTGCGGCTGTACGCAGTAGTGGCCGCAGGTGGGTTCCGCCGCTATGCGACGTACCGGGTGGCCACCCTCGCGGGCGTGTTCACCAACACCGTCTTCGGATTCATCATGGCGTACACCTATACGGCTCTCTGGGACGAGCGGCCGCACCTCGGTGGCTACAACCTCTCCGAGGCCGTCACCTATGTGTGGCTCGGCCAGGCCCTGTTGATGACCTGCGCCATGTTGGGCGGTGGCTTCGAGGACGAACTGGTCGAGCGAATCCGCACCGGTGACATCGCCGTCGACCTCTACCGGCCGGCCGATCTCCAGCTGTGGTGGCTGGCCGGGGATCTGGGCCGGGCGGCGTTCCATCTGCTGGGGCGCGGGATCGTACCGATGGTGCTCGGCTCGCTCGCCTTCGAGCTGGCGCTGCCCGGGGATCCGGGGACCTGGCTGGCGTTCCTGTTCGCCGTGGTGCTCGGGGTGGTCGTCAGCTTCGCGATCCGCTTCCTGGTCGCGCTCTCCGCGTTCTGGCTGATGGACGGCGCGGGCGTGGCGCAGATCGCGATGCTGGGCGGAATGTTCTTCTCCGGGATGCTCCTGCCGCTCAATCTCTTCCCGGGGGCGCTGGGGGAGGTGGCGCGGGCGCTGCCCTGGTCGTCGCTGCTCCAGGTCCCGGCGGATGTCCTGCTCGGCAAGCACACCGGGTGGGACCTGGCAGGGGCGTACGCGTTCCAGGCCGGCTGGGCGCTGGCCCTGCTGGCGACAGGGCGGCTGCTCCAGACCGTCGCGACACGGAGGGTGGTCGTCCAGGGTGGCTGACGAGATCGCCGCGGGCGGGACGGTGGGAGAGGCGACGGCCGGGTACCCGGCCGCGGGGGCGGCTGCCGATGGGAGTTCGGCGGTGGCTGCCGACGGGAGACCGGCGGTGGCTGCGGACGCGGGGTCGGAGGGGTGGATTCCGCGGGTGTCGCGGTGGGCCGCCCTGCGCGACGGGCTGCGGGCGTACGGCCTGATCGTGGCGATGTGGACGCGGTCCACGATGGCGTACCGCGCGTCCTTCGTGATGACGACGTTCGGGAACTTCGCGGCGACCGCCTTCGACTTCGTCGCGATCCTGCTGATGTTCTCGCACGTGGACGCGCTCGGCGGCTACTCGCTGCCCGAGGTGGCCTTCCTCTACGGGACGTCCGCCACGGCCTTCGGCCTCGCCGATCTGGTGCTCGGCTCCATGGACCGGCTGGGACGCCGGGTACGGGACGGCACGCTCGACACGCTGCTGCTGCGGCCCGTGCCCGTACTGGCGCAGGTGGCGGCCGACCGGTTCGCGCTGCGCCGGCTCGGCCGGGTCACCCAGGGGCTGCTGGTCCTGGGCTATGCCCTGCTCACGGTCGATATCGACTGGACGGTGACACGGGCGCTGATGCTTCCGATGATGGTGCTGAGCGGGGCGGCGATCTTCGCGGCGGTGTTCGTGGCGGGCGCCGCGTTCCAGTTCTGGGCGCAGGACGCCTCCGAGGTGCAGAACTCGTTCACGTACGGCGGGACGTCGCTGTTGCAGTACCCGCCGACGCTCTTCGCGAAGGATCTGGTGCGCGGGGTGACCTTCGTGGTGCCGCTGGCCTTCGTCAACTGGATCCCCGCGCTGTATGTCCTCGGCAGGGAGGACCCGTTGGGGCTGCCGGACCTCGCCGCGTTCCTGTCGCCGGTGGTGGCGGTGGTGTGCTGCGCGCTGGCGGGGGTGGCGTGGCGGGCGGGGCTGCGGGCGTACCGGAGTACGGGGAGCTAGGTCCTGTCCGGCGGACAGGACCTACTCGTCTAGGGGGTCGGCGTTGGGCGCGTACGTCGTACGGATGACACATAGGGAGAGGCGGCGGAGCGTTCATGAGTACGGATGACACGGGTTTCATCGAGCTTGACGGTGTCGAGAAGGTCTTCGACGTACGCCGTAAGGCCGGTCTGCTGCGCCGTGAGAAGCATCAGGTGCGGGCGGTCGACGGCATCAGCTTCCGGGTGCCGCGCGGTGAGATGGTCGGTTACATCGGCCCGAACGGCGCCGGCAAGTCGACCACCATCAAGATGCTCACCGGCATTCTGACCCCGAGCGGTGGCCGGCTGCGAGTCGCGGGCATCGATCCTTCCCGGGAGCGTACGAGGCTGGCGCACCGCATCGGCGTGGTCTTCGGGCAGCGCTACCGGAAACGATGTGCTGGACAAGTCCAGTGTATCGGCCGGTAGGCCCCTGTCGGCAGGGTCGGCGAGGTAGGGGAAAACCGCAGCTCACGGGCCGTATGCCGCGCCTGATGGCTGGCTGTGCCGGGCGCGGGAGCCTGGCCCCGTGCGACCGGCGCATGGTCCTGACAGTTAGGCGCGGGTAAGCAGGCGGCAATGCGCCCCCTTGACCCCCGCTTCCTGCTGGGCGCACCATGCCGGAGAACGGTTCGCTAAATTTCGAGCAACGGAGGCATGACATGCGTGCTCGGCTCCTTGGCAAAGACCCGGAGTCCCAGGAAGGCAACTCGCCTACCTTGTTCGCCACCGACCGTACCGACCGCAAGACCTACATCGCGCAGGGTTGGAAGGTGACGGACCCCCAGGTGCTTGCTGACGTCGGTGAAGTACCGGACCACGAAGCCCTGATCGAGATCCCGGAAGACGTGCTCAAGATGTACGCCCTCCGCTACTTGGAGCAGGAGGGAGGGCACTGAACCTGATCATCGGCCCCGAGTTCAGCAAGCTCTTCCGCACCTTCGAACACACAGCCTTTCGGCTGGAGACGCGCGACCACTACAAGTCTGACAACGAGTCGGAAGCGCTGCGTCAGTTCGTCGCGGGAGAGCCGGTTGACCTGGACTGGTTCCAGAACTGGCTGACCATGATCCGACAGACAACCGCCGAAGGTCGTCGCTTCATGCGCGTCCGGGTGGTGACGGTGCCGCTCACTGATTACAGCCGCTTCGGTGTGTTCTGCTCGGAGCACACCAACGCCGCAGGTGAGGACATCCGTTATCTTCGGAGGGATGACGCGGCCAGCCTGCCGGACTACGACTACTGGTTGTTCGACTCGCGCAAGCTGGTGCGGATGCACTTTGATGACGACGAGAACTTCCTGGGTGGTGAACTCATCGAAGATCCTGCCGTGATCGTGGCACACAACTACTGGCGTGATGCTGCCTGGCACCTCGCCACGCGACGGGACGACTTTGCCACCGAATAGAACGACCGGCATCACCAGCGTGCACGAGGCGCGTGACGCACTGGGCAAACGGCTCCGCGAGCTTCGCCAGCAGGCCAGCATGAGTGGTCGGCAGCTCGCGGAGTCGTTGTCATGGCCGCCCTCCAAGGTGTCCAAGCTGGAGAATGGTCGACAGACGCCGACGGATGACGACCTCCGTGACTGGACACGGGTAACTGACAGCGAGGGTGAGACGGAAGCCCTGCTCGCTTCGCTGCACACCCTCGAAATCCAACACTCTGAGTGGCAGCGGCAGCTTAAGACGGGCTTGAAGCCGCACCAGCAAGAGATCGCCAATCTGGACGCACAGACGCGACTCTTTCGGGGCTTCGAGTCCACTTTTATCCCCGGACTCCTCCAGACGGCCGAGTACGCGCGGGCCCGCTTCGCCCAGAGCATCACTGTGTTCAAGGTGCGCAACGACATCAACGAGGCGGTTGCCGCCCGGATGCAACGCCAACAAGTCCTATATAGGCAGGACAAGCGGTTCCACTTTGTGCTGACCGAGGCAGCGCTCCGGTACCGGTTGTGCCCACCCGAAGTCATGCTCGGCCAGCTTGATCGGCTCGTCTCGCTCGCGTCACTACCGAACGTGAAGCTCGGGGTCATCGGGTTCGAGACCGCGTACGTGGTCGCGCCCGCTCACGGGTTCTGGCTGCTCGACAACGACCGAGTGATGGTCGAGACGTTCTCTGCTGAGCTGAACCTTGCCCAGCCGCAGGAACTCGCCCTATACAGCGGCATCTTTGACTCGTTGGCAGCGGTTGCAAGCTACGGCCGATCGGCACGAACGATCATTAATCGCGTCGTTGACGATCTTGCCTCCGAAGCTTCGGAGAGTGGCGAGTAATTTCGCACCAATTCACTAACTTGATGCGTTGCTAGAAATACTGAGAAACTTTCTGGCTAAGCGGAACCGGCACCTCTACGCTCCCAAATGGAGCGCGTAACTACGCGCTCCATCCGTCCTCGGACATGGGAGGTCGTCAGGTGCCTGTCTCAGTACAGCTCTTAACGCGCGATCAGATAGAGCGGATGCCGGAGCGTGCTCGGGAAGTGGTCGAGTACCGCAAAAGTGGCCTCAGCCTGAATCACATCCAGGGGTGCCCGCTCGACTGCGCCTACTGCATCCGCCACACCTACGGCCTGTGGGATGAGCGCGTGCCGCGCGCCCTCATGAGCGACGCCGAGGCGGTGGAAGAACTGGTCAATCACCGGTACTTTCAGCCGCACGTCACGCCCGTGCAGGTGTTCAACCGCGCCACTGACCCGTTCTTGCCGGTGGTCCGGCCGCACACCTTCGCCGTACTGGAAGACCTGGACGCACGGGAACTGACAAACCACGTACTCGTCATCACCAGGCATCAGATGAAGGCCGAGGACATCGACCGACTCAACGGGCTCCGACACGTCAAGGTGACACTGCTGTTCACCTACTCGGGTATCGACAACAAGGACATCGAGCCCTACCCGTCACACGTTGCGGCCGAGTCCTTACAGCTCATGAGCGAGCCGCGGGAACGCCGGTACCGCACGGTTCTCTACTGGCGCCCGCTGGTACCTGGCCTCAACGACTCACCGCAACATCTCGACCAGGCGTACGAGCTGAGCAAGCACGCCGACGCGACAGTCTTCACGGGGCTGTTCTACCGCGACCAGATCGCGAAGTACTACCGGGAAAACAAGCTCCCCGAGCCGTACGAGGAAACCGCCCGGCGCAAGATCGTGCCTGAGACGCTGGAAAGTCGCGTCCTCTCAACCTTCGCCGGCAGCGACTCGTTGTTCCGTAAGACCTCGTGCGCCGTGGCCTACGCCCATGAACTGCCGGACTACAACGGGCACTACGGCATCGGTGAAATCTGCGACATCTGCCCGCTTGCGCAGCTCAACCGCTGTAAGGACGCACACAAGGTTCCCGCAGCGCAAGACGTACGGCAGGTCGCCGGTTCCTTGCCCGAGGCGAGCGGCCTGGTGGTCGTGGACATCACGGAGCAAGCAGCCATCGTCTCCGGACTGGAGACTGAGCAGCCCCGTTACTACCTGCAACACTCGCTCGGTTTCCAGGTGCACGACGTACGGCACCCGCACCGGGAACGGCGACACGGCCGCGCAGACATCGGCTGGAAGGACGGCACGCAAGATGGCTGACTGGACGGATCTCTCGTACGTCGTCGTAGACGTAGAAGGCAACGGACAGCAGCCGCCCGACTTGGTCGAGCTGGCCGCCGTGCCGATCGTCGGTGGTGTCATCGGTGAGCCATCGAGCTGGTTGGTTCACCCGGACAGGCCGATCACCTCGATGGCGAATCGGATTCACGGCATCAGCAACGGGACGGTTGCCAAAGCTCCGGTGTTCAAGGACATCGTCGTTGAGGTGTTGCAGGCGTTGTCGCATCCCGCGCTCGTCGCCCACAACGCCCATGTAGACGTGAAGGTTCTCCAGCGCAAGATGACCGGCTGGGAGTGCCCGGAGGTCTTCGACACCCTCAAACTCGCCCGGCGGTTTGCGCCCGACCAGATGAGTTTCCGGCTCGGGTCGTTGGTCGAAGCGTTTCAGCTCGCCGAGGGCCTGCCACATGACCTGCGCCCTCACCGCGCCACGTACGACGCGCTGGTTACGGCACGTCTATTCGTCCGGCTCGCCACCGCGGCCGGCTCGCTGGAAGAACTGCGCAGTCTTCCGCCTGGAGGGAGGGGTGATGAAGCTCCGTCCCTTTTCTGACCACGACCGAGGCATGTTCGTCAGCGTCGATGGCCCCAGCGGTGCCGGTAAGAGCACGATCGTTCACCACTTGGCGCAGATGCTCGTGGCCGCAGGCGAACAGGTGCACATCACCGCCGAGCCGTCCACCGGCCCTATCGGCCAGCTCTGCCGAGAGTTGACCGAGACGGTCACCGGTCACGCGCTCGCCTGCCTGTACGCGGCGGACCGCTACCACCACGTCGAGACGGAAGTCCGCAAGTACACCGAGGCGGGGCAGACAGTCATCAGCGATCGGTACATTCCGTCGGCGCTTGTCATGCAGCGGTTCGACGGAGTGGACCCGGCGTTTCTCTGGAACATCAACGCCGAGGCTGAACGGCCCGACCTCGCCGTGATCCTCGAAGCTGATCCAGAAGTCATCTCCGAGCGACTGCACGAACGCGGGGCGCATAACCGTTTCCAGCTCTCACCGGGCAGCAGTCACGCCGAAGTTCACTTCTACCGGCAGGCCAGGGAGCGCCTGGTGCAAGCGGGCTTTGATGTCCTGCGGGTGGACTGCAACCAGGGGCCGCCGGAGAAGTCGGCCGCGTTCATCCGCGACCGCCTGTTGAGTTTCTTCGCACCCGGCGACGGGTGAGCAGGTGTGGCCGTAAACGACACTCCTCAGCGTCCGGCCACCGAGCGCGATGAACGCAACACACTCGCCACGGTGGTCGTGAACGAGCACACCAACGACCACGGCCTGTGTGCCGTGTGTGGCTGTGCTTTCCCGTGCCAGCAAGTCGCCCTTGCTAGGCACCTCCCAGCGCGCTGAACGCGCACCCAAGACGGTCGAGCCAGTGGCGGTGACGTCGTACCCGCCACTGGCCCGACCTCCAGCACGGAGACGCCGCCGTGAATCCGATGACCGCTCGACCTCCGTCCCTTCTCCTTGTTTCGAACCTTCAACTTGCTGCCGTGCTGACAGCGGTGAGCTGTTCGCGGATGTATGTCCGGCGCACGCTGGACTACTGGAAGTTGCCGGATCACATCGACGCCGCCGAACTGGTGATGAGTGAGCTGGTGACCAACGCCGTCAAGGCAACCGGCCTCACCGACGCCGAGCCCAAGTGGGAAGACATAAAGGCGCACCACATCATCGGTGTGCAGCTTCGCGTCATCGACACGCGGCTTTACGTCGAGGTGTGGGACAACAGCGCGGTTGCTCCCACGAAACAAGACGTCACCGATGACGCGGAAAGTGGTCGGGGACTTCTCCTGGTCGAGCTGTCGAGTAGAAGATGGGGCACCTTCCGGCCGCCGGCTGGAGGAAAGATCGTGTGGGCTGAGTTGGAGCTTTCCAAGTCGCCCTATCCAGACACTACGTCCCCCGTTCTTCCGAAGCGGATGCCGGGGACTGGTCGCCTGCCGGAGGGTGCGCCCGTCGCGTTGGTGGAAGCAGCCCTACTTGAGCGCGTGCTCGTCGGGTTGCGGGATCGACTGTGACAGCTCCAGAGATCTCCCGTGGCGAAGGAGGATAGATGGGCAACGTCCAGTCGTTTCGGTTCCGCGACTACAAGATCCGCTCGGATTCTCTCAGTGAGGCGACCTACGCGGCTACGTGCGTCTCGGGTGACGAGGCCGATTGCGACGCACAATCAGGCGAAGAAGTCGAAACGGATAAGGTTGAACGCTGGATCGCGGAACACGTACGGGATACCGGTCACCAGCGCTACCGGCGAACGATGGCCGATTACGTCACGGCCGAACCTGGCGCGTGGCGGTGACTTGACCAAACGTAGCGACAATCCCCAGAAACGAAGAACACCCCGCATCCACAACGGACACGGGGTGTTCTTCGTTGTGATGCAGGGTGGGGGGTGTCGAAGGAGAGCGCTCAGCGCTCCGTGGTTGGAGGAGCTTCGCCCTAGGGGCGCGGGTGCGGGGCGGACGAGTCCTTGAGATAGTGCTCGGGGATCTGGTCGTCCGGAATGGACGTGCCCGCCGCGATGGCGTCGGTGTCGTTCATCATCTGGATGACGAGTACCACTCCCGGCGACTGCTTGAGGTCGGTCGCGCATGCTCCACGGGCCGCCTGCCGGACCGCGAGGGCGGTCTCGATGAGACCTCGCGCGCCGGGGCGCCTGGGCTGTTCTTCTGACATATTGGTTTACCTCTTTGGCTCGATTCGGGTGGGGCACGCCACCGGCTTTTTTGAAGTGGGCGGGGTGCCATACCCGAAGAGTTGAAAGAGCGGGTGCTATCGCCAAATGCGATTGTTTCTATTTATAGCACAATTCACGAAGAATATCAATAGCGGTCATCCATTGTATTTCACACGTCGACAGCTTACCTGTGAAAAAGCCAGAAATCCTCTGGGTCAAATTGCGTTAGATAGTTTCGATCAAAGCTCGGTGGCCGGCTGACGTTTGATAGCCCGCTCCTAAAGGCAAGTCTCAGAAACGAAGAACACCCCGCATCCACAACGGACACGGGGTGTTCTTCGTTGTGGTGCGGGGTGGAGGGGGGTGTCGGGATCGGTCGTCGTCCTAGCGGAGACCCCGTATGAAGTCGTCCGGGTCCGGGAACTCGGGGGAGACCTTGACGGTCACTCGACCGAGTCCCCACGGTGTGCCGATGATGTAGCCCTGCACGGCCCAAAGGTAGCACCGTGAGGTCTCGCTGTGTACTTGACCCTCGAACACCCAGTGCGGGGAGAGGTAGAACTTCCACGACGGGTTCGGAGGAACGAGCCGGGCTCGTGCTGCGGATGCCTCGTCGTAGATCTTGCGCAGCATCGTGATGGAAACTTGGACCGTCTCCTCCGAGGAGATCGCGATGGGCACGGTCTTCAGGAACTCCATCGAGCTTTCGCACATCGCGGTCGCGAGTTCCTTCATGGTGAACTGCGGAAGTGACTGGAAGGCGATAACTTCTTCCGACATATGATTGCCTCTTTGACTCGATTCGGGTACAGCACGCCACCGGCTTTTGTAAGTGGGCGGGGTGCTGTACCCGAAGAGTTGAATGGCGGGTGCTATCGCCTGATTGCGATTGTTTCTATTTATAACATAATTTGCGTAGAATATCAATATCTGCGAGGGGATTTGCGATTGACGCCATCTGTTATAAACTGGAGCGAGTAAACATTTAAACGGAACAAAAATACATGCTTGACACTCTTCTTCTTATCACTGGACTACTGACCGCGTTGACCGCCGGCATCTTCTTCGCCTATTCGGTTTCGGTAAACGGAGGACTTCACCGTCTTAAAGACGGTGAATATATCCGCGCCATGCAATCTATCAACGTGGTGATCCAGAACCCCTTGTTCTTTCTGGCCTTCATGGGACCTGTCGTCCTGCTACCTCTTGTTGCGTTCATGCACGGCGTCGGCTCAAATCAATTCCTAGACCTCATCGCTGCGAGCGTTATTTACATCATCGGCTCCTTCGGCCTCACCGCGTTCGGTAACGTGCCGTTGAATGACAAGCTTGCCAAGGTAGACAGCGAGCGCATGAGTGATGCGGAGCTGGCTAAAGCGCGTGCAGCCTTCGAGAAACCTTGGAACGTGCTGCATGAGATACGAACGATCGCTTCGGTAATTGCCCTCGCTCTTGTCTTTAGCGCATGCCTTCTTTAGGTGGGCCGGTCGATGTGGAGTGGCAGACGGTTTGGAGGCGTGGGAGTGAGTACGTATAAGCCCTTGCAGTTAGGTATCCCCGTTCAACTTAAGCAAGACGTGATCTATAGTGAGTTCTATCCTCGCACCGAAAGCCCGGTGTATTGTTTCTGGTCGCTAGAAACACGCGCCTTGCTCAAGGATGATTTCCGCTATCTGGTTCTTCCCGATGCATGTGTAGATATCGTTTTCGATGTCAGCCACATTCCGGCTTTCGAGGGCGCGTTGATTATGACGCCTGACGTTACCGCATCGACGCTTACTTTGGGTCGGAGCTTTCAGTATGTGGGGGTTCGTCTACTGCCGGGCACTTGGCAAAGACCTCTACATGATGTGGTGGGCCACGCCTTGGAGGCTAACGCCTTGATGAACTACGATTTTCGCCGCACACGCCAACAACTTCTGGCCGCTATGCCAGACGAAAGAGCGTCGATATTGAATGACATGGTTGTCAGTCTTGAGCGATGTGGGCTTATCGGCGCAACTCCATTGCCAAGCAATGCGCTGGCCTATCAAACCGTTGAAGAGTACACCCGACTGTGGAGTGTAAGCCGACGGCACACGCAGCGTCTATTCCAAAGGCGCTTCGGCTATGCGCCGCATGACTTCATTAAGATTATCCGCTTCCAACGATCACTGAGACAGGGCTCGTTCGAAGCTTATGCTGATCAGCCCCACTATAGCCGTGAGTTCAAACGCATTACTAACTTGACGCCACGCGAATTTCAAGCCACGTACCGTTAGATGTCCGATCCATTCAATACATGGCCGGACTTAGGCGTTACAATGTAGTCGTTAGTAACAAATAGGAGCGTTATGAAAAAAATCTATCCATTACTTATCACCGACAACATCAAAGAGTGCGCCGACTTCTATGTCGAACACTTTGAGTTTGAAAAGGTATTCGAGCAAGACTGGTACGTCCAACTGGTGCACAAAAGCGGCGCCGAGTTGGCCTTTATGGTACCGAACGCGGAGAACCAGCCTAAAGAACTGCACCCCGCCTTTGGCGGCAAAGGTCTGGTGTACAGCTTTGAAGTCGCGGATGCCAAAAAGGAGTACGATCGACTTAAGGGCAAAGTTGATATTTTCTTTGATTTGAAGCTTGAGGAATGGGGCCAAACACACTTCATGCTCACCGGCCCTGCTGGCGAAGTCATCGACGTTGTACAGCAATCCTAAGGCGTGTAGCACGCGATTCGCGTCAGAGTAATTGACGTCTGCAACGCGCGACTAAGTTCTTCCCCTGGAATGGACTTGACCCCGGAGCGCTGGGCTTCCGGGGTCGGGGATGTGATGGTGGCCGTAGAGCCTGCGTGGGTTACTTCTGCTCGCTCTTCTTGAAGTCGCGGTGGAACTGGATGGTTGCTCCGAGAGCAACCAGGACGCAGGCCCTGGTGGTCAGGGATGCAGACCCGTCCTGCTCCAACTGCTCGAAGGCGTCCAGGAGCGTGATGAGCAGTCCCGCTACGGAGAGGAAGCAGGGCGCTGAGCGCCGCACCTCACGCATAAATTCCTTCACAACGTTCTCCTTCAACAGGAAACACCTAAAACCGAGGTGATCGGGTTCAACCTGATGCAGGCGAACGGTGTGAAGATGAAGCTTGTTCATCTAGAACTAGTTAAACATTAAATGATCATTTTGTCAATGGTGATCAGTCGTTTCAAGGCAAACGCAAGCGGTTTTCCCCTGTAGAGGAGATCGACATCCTGTACGGTCAAAGCGCGTTAATGGTGCAGATCAAGGCTCCGTGGCCGGCACGAGCTTGATTGCCCGCATCTAAGAACTAGCCCCAGAACGAAAGAACACCCCGCGACCGACAACGGACACGGGGTGTTCTTCGCAGGAGTGCTGCGTCAGTTAAACGCCGCGTGGCTGAGCATTGCGTGAACGTAATGCCAACACCCCAAACAACACCGCAGCAGCGACTTGCAAAAGCGCCAGGATATAAAACACGTACGAAACATTCGCTATAGCTGCGATACTCAGAAGTGGCACTGAAACAATACTGTACCCTTGGCGCACAAAGCTGGCCGCCGATAGGGAAGAAGCTCTCCGCTTGCTACTTGCTATACCTTGGAGGTAGTTTGATTCGACAATGCGGTAGACGTTTTCAAGGAACGAGTAAAGAAGAAATCCGACGATCACCAAAAACGCAACCGACGAAGCAATGAGCATGAAGCTTATTGTCACCAGAGCGCCAATAGCGACGATTTCTTTTTTGGGTGAGAACCGCTGGTGCCTGCCCACGTAAGCACCGGCGAGGGATGCAAGCTTAAATGCTGCAAACAGAAATCCAAGGTCTTCGACTTTGAAGCCCGAGTTGATCATTTGAGGTTGCCAAAATACACGCCCGGCTTCGTAGTATATGGCCAATGCTACAAACAACAGAACTAACGGTGCGTGTTTGCGAACTAATGTCAAAATCCGCTGCCTCTCCCGAGTCTTTTGTGGGCCCTCGGAGATGGCCGTGTTTCCTTTGTCCTTAAGAATGATCCAGCTAACGATGGCTGTAACAAAAACGAATCCTGAGGCGGCGATGAATACTGACTGTAGACTAAAAAGTGAAATCAGAAGCGGTGTTGCGAGCAAGCCTAAAATCGTTGCCGCTTCATCGACCACGTTGACATTACTGAACGTTTTTCTGTAGTTGTCACCGGATTGATTCTCGTAGATATAAGCTTCTTCCGATCCGGAGGAAAGCGCGAACCCTACAGCGAGCAGTATGGCCGCAATTAAAAATTGCCAAAAGTCATGAGAAAGAGCGAAGACTAAGAATGAAGCTGCTTGAAAGATATTCGCGCCGATCAACGTAAGCTTCCGGCCGAATCTATCGGATATGAACCCTGTCGGAATATCTATGAGTAGCCCTAGGGTCAAAGCTAACGAGTCGATGATAGCGATTTCCGGAAGCGTCATCCCCTGGGCGAGCATCCAAACAATACTCACTGATATAGTGAGCCCGAAAGCAAAGTGCTCCAAGAATACTTTAATCAAATACCTCTTCATGCTTCAACTAGTATTCTACATTTCAACGAATTCGTCCATGTTTTATTTTCCAGATGTGTTTCACCCTAGCCCTGCCGTCATTTTGAAGTAGGAAATCCAGCGTTAGCCTCATCAACGAAGAACACCCCACATCCACAGCGGACGCGGGGGGGGGGGGGGGGGGGAGCACTCAGCAAAAACCGGGCCGGGAAATAACATGGGCGGAGATGCCGACACGCGGGACCCCCCCCGCCCAAAGAAGACTGAGCAAAACCC